>CAZUOS010000161.1:0-4342 GCA_964621415.1 uncultured Azospirillum sp. | reverse complement strand
ACATCGGCCTCGGCGGTGACGTAGGCCACCGAACGTGAGGGCTGCTGATGGCGCAACGACAGCGCGCGGCGGGCAATCGCGTGGCTAGAGTCCACCCAGGCGACGGGCCAGGGCGCAGCCGCGCGCAAAGCCTCAAGCGCCAGCGGATAATGCGTGCAGCCGAGCACGATCGCTTGCGTACGCCCCCGCGCATCGTCGAAAAACGCTGGCTCCAGCTCGCGCGCCACGGCCTCTGGCGGTAGCGCTTCACCCAACATGAAGCGCTCGATCAGGCTCGCAAGATCCGGCGCGCCATAGCAATCCACCACCGCGTGGGGAGCGAATTCGGCAATCAGCCGCTTGGTATACTCGCTTTGCGCGGTGTTCGGCGTGGCGAGCAACGTAAAGCGTTTGGCATGCTGCGCCGCAGTTTTAATGGCGGGAACCGTGCCCACAAACGGCAGCGGAATCGCTGCCCGTAGCGCTTCGAGGCAGAGGGTCGAGAGCGTATTGCAGGCGAGCACGATGGGGCTGGCCGCCTCGCGCAGGAGCGCCGCACGCAAAATCGCCGTGCTGCGCGCGGCAAGCGCCGCAGCAGACTGCCGGCCATAGGGAAACCCTGCCGTATCCGCCACATAGACGCACGGCGCCTCGGCATCCATCGCCCGCACCGCACGTGCGACGGAAATACCCCCCAAACCTGAATCAAGAATCAACATGGCGTCGCTATACGCCCTGCGCCGGATTGCATCAATAGGCTTGGTGGAAGCTTCATAGCCGTTACGCTTTTGCTACAGCGATACACTTCCTGCGTGTTCTTCACGATAAATTAACTGTTTTTCTAGTATCTTCGGCCATCTGAGAAAATAATGCAAAAAACTCAACAGGGAGCCTTTCATGTCATCCGTCGTGCAGATCAACCAGAAGTCGCAAGCCGCCCCCATCACCGTTGCCTATGGTGACGGCATTGGCCCCGAGATTATGGATGCCACCCTGCGCATCCTGAGCGAAGCGCGCGTACCGCTGCAGATCGAAACCATCGAAGTCGGGCAAAAGTTCTATGAGCGCGGGGTGACGACCGGCATCCCGCCCGAGGCATGGGATTCCATCCGCCGCACCAAGGTGCTGCTGAAGGCCCCCATCACCACTCCACAAGGCGGCGGCTATAAGTCGCTCAACGTCACCATGCGCAAATCGCTGGGGCTTTATGCCAACGTGCGCCCGTGCGTCAGCTATCACCCGTTCATCAAATCCATGCATGCAAACATGAACATGGTGATTATCCGCGAGAACGAGGAAGATCTCTATGCTGGCATCGAATATCGCCAGACGCAGGACACCTTCCAGAGCGTGAAGATCATCACCCGCTCGGGGTCGGAACGTATCATGCGCTACGCGTTTGAATATGCGGTGCAAAACAACCGCAAAAAAGTCACCTGCATGAGTAAAGACAACATCATGAAGCTGACGGATGGCGCGTTCCACGAGATGTTTAACCAGGTGGCGAAAGAATACCCACAGATCGAGGCCGATCATTTCATCATCGATATCGGCTCGGCGCGCATCGCCAGCAAACCCCACGTGTTCGATGTGATCGTGACCGAAAACCTCTATGGCGATATTATCTCCGACATCGCGGCGGAAGTCTCGGGTTCTGTCGGCCTCGCGGGTTCGGCCAATATCGGCCCGAATTACGCGATGTTCGAGGCGATCCATGGCTCCGCGCCGGATATTGCGGGCAAGGATATCGCGAACCCCTCCGGCCTCCTTCATGGCGCGATCATGATGCTGGTGCATCTCGGCATGGGCGATCACGCAGCGAAACTGCACAATGCCTGGCTAAAAACCATCGAAGACGGCATCCATACCGGCGATATTTTCAACGATATGAGCAAGAAAAAAGTCGGCTGTAAGGATTTCGCCCAAGCCGTGATCGACCGCATCGGCGAGGAGCCGGGCACCTATCGCGTGGCGAAATATCCGCCGCGTAAGGAAGGGGCGTCGGCCTCCATCCACGCCGTGATGGCGAAAGAGACCGAGGTGCGCAAGCTCGTCGGGGTGGATCTTTTCGTCCACTGGTTCGGCAAGGAAGTGAACGAGCTGGGCACGTTGCTCGATAGCCTCTCGACACCGCAGCTGGCGCTTCAGTTGCTCTCGTGTAAAGGCCTCAAAGTCTGGCCGAATATCGTGACCGAGATGGACGTGACCGACCGCTTCCGCGCCCGCTACGTGCCGAAGGAAAAAGGCGCCGAAGTAACGCTGAAGGACGTGGCGGCACTGCTCGCGGCGGCAGCGGAAAAAGGCGTCGATTTCCTGAAGATCGAGACGCTCTACACGTTCGATGGAAAGAACGGCTTCAGCGCCAGCCAGGGTGAGTAATGACCAACTTCGACTATCACGAAGCCTTCTCGCGCACGCTGGGGTTTGTCACCCCCGAGGAGCTGGAACGCCTGCGCCATGCCCGCATTGCTATTGCGGGCATGGGTGGCGTCGGCGGTATTCACCTCGAAACCCTGGCACGGCTGGGCATCGGCGCATTCCACATCGCGGATTTTGACCAGTATGAAATCCAGAACTTCAACCGGCAGGCCGGGGCATGCGTCAGCACCATTGGGCGGCCGAAGGTGGAGGTAATGTCCGAACGCGCGCTCGATATTAATCCGCAGTTGCAGCTTACCCGCTTCCCGAACGGTGTGACCCCTGAGAATGTGGACAGCTTCCTCGAAGGGGTGGATGTTTATGTCGATGGGTTGGACTTCTTCGCCTTCGACGCGCGAGCGATGCTCTTCGCCAAATGCGCCGAAAAGCGCATCCCCGCGATCACCGTCGCCCCGATGGGGATGAGCGCAGCTTTGGTCAACTTCCTGCCGGGACGCATGACCTTCGAGGAATATTTCGGCTGGCGCGGCATTACCGACCCGCACGAAAAAGCGCTACGCATGGTGGTCGGGCTCGCGCCGAAAGCCAGCCAGCGCCATAGCCTGGTCTATAAACAAGCGGTGAACCTCAAGGCGGGCAAAAGCGCCTCTACCCCCATGGGCTGCGTGCTTTGCGCTGGGGTGGCGGCGACCGAGGCGCTGAAAATCATCCTCAAACGCGGGCCCGTCAGCACTGCCCCCACCAGCATGGTGTATGACGCCTACCTCAATCGCCGCGTTAAAAGTTGGACACCGTGGGGCATGAAAAACCCACTACTGCGCCTGCGCCTGGCCATTGTGCGGGCAGTGCTGAACCACACCCCCGCGAAAGCCGACACGCCCTAACGGTTCATCCGTCCATCGATCAGCACCGTCACCACATCGGGGTCGAGCAGCGTGCTGGTATCCCCGAGCGTCGCAAAATCATTCTCGGCGATTTTACGTAAGATCCGGCGCATGATTTTGCCCGAACGCGTTTTCGGCAAGCCCGGCGATAGCTGCACAAAATCCGGCACAGCAAGGCCGCCGATATGTTTGCGCACCCATTGCTTCAGCTCGGCGGCGAGGTCATCGCCCCCGCTCGCGCCCTGATTCAGGGTGACATAGGCATAAACCCCCTGCCCCTTAATATCGTGCGGATAGCCGACCACCGCCGCCTCTGCCACCTGCGGGTGCGAGACTAGGCACGACTCAATCTCGGCCGTGCCGAGCCGGTGCCCGCTGACGTTAATCACGTCATCCACCCGACCGGTAATCCAGTAATAGCCATCCGCATCGCGGCGGCAGCCATCGGAGGTGAAGTATTTCCCATGCACCTGGCTGAAATAGGTGAGGCGGAAGCGATCATGGTCGCCCCAGATGGTGCGCGCCTGCCCCGGCCAGGAATCGGCAATCACCAGCATGCCTTCGCACTCGCCCTCCATCACTTCGGCCTTGAGATTGCACACCTCCGGCACCACGCCGAAGAACGGCCCCGTGCACGAGCCCGCCTTGAGCGGGGTCGCCCCCGGCAGCGGGGTGAGCATGTGGCCGCCGGTTTCGGTCTGCCACCAGGTATCCATAATGGGGCAGCGATCCTCGCCCACCACATGGTGGAACCAGTGCCACGCCTCGGGGTTGATCGGCTCGCCGACGCTACCCAGAATCTTCAGCGATTTACGCGACGTGCCCTGCACGAAGGATTCCCCCTGCGCCATCAGCGCACGCACGGCGGTCGGCGCGGTGTAGAACTTCGTCACCCGATGCGCATCGACCACCTGCCACAGGCGCGACGCATCCGGGTAATTCGGCACGCCTTCGAACATCACGGTGGTGGTGCCGCAGGCCAGCGGCCCATACACAATATAGCTATGGCCGGTGATCCACCCCACATCGGCGGTGCACCAATAGATATCATCCGGCTGAAGGTCGAAGACGTATTTGGTCGTCGTCGCGGCATAAACCAT
>CAZUOS010000160.1:0-4343 GCA_964621415.1 uncultured Azospirillum sp. | reverse complement strand
CATATTCTGTCGCACTCATCTGCGCTTAAACGCTTCACAGTGGCATTGAGCTACAAAACATCAGAGTTTGTAGTCATAAAAAAATACCTCCCAAGGTTAGCAACCGGAAAAGCCCTCGTCGTAAGACGGGGGCTTTTTTGTTTTGGCGATAAAAATAGTGCGTACGCCATCAAGCGAAGCAACCTCGAAGCGTGGTGTCGTAAAAATCACCGGCAAAGCCACGAAGTGAGCGAACCTATATACGACGGGTTTGGATTTATGCCACAAGCCGTGCCAGCAACGCTTCGGCGGCCAGGCGCTCGGCGAGTTTTTTAACCCCCGCTTCGGCGTGCGCTGGCTCATGGCCACGGATGCGCACCTCGATCAGGAATTGCGGGGCATGGCTCGGGCCGCTCGTGTGCAGCACGACATATTCCGGTAAAGGCAGGCCGCGCGCCTGCGCCCATTCCTGCAGCGCGGTTTTAGGATCTTTCGGCGGCGATTTCGACGCTTCCGCCACCGGCCGCCAGAAGCGCTCGATCACGCCGCGCGCGGCTTCGAACCCGCCATCGCGGTAAATCGCGCCAAGCAGGGCTTCGCAGGCATCCTCGAGGTTCGAGGGATTTTCGCGGCCACCATGTTCGGCTTCGCTCGCGCTCATCAGAAGATGTTCGCCAAGGCCCATCACACGGGCGATGCTGGCGAGCTGCTCGCCATTCACCAGCGCGACCAGCCGCTTGCTTAAATCGCCCTCGGCTTCCATCGGGAAGCGCTGATAGAGCATGTCGGCAATGGCGAGACCCAGCACCGCATCACCCAAAAACTCCAGCCGTTGATTACTCGCCTCGGCATATTCCTTGGTGAGGGAGCGGTGCGTGAGTGCGAGTTGCAGCAGCCGTGGATCGGCGAAGGCGTAGCCGAGGGTGGTTTGCAGCGTGTCCATACGTAGCTGGTGGCCAGTAGCCAGTAGCCAGTAACCAGTAAAAATACACTGGCTAGCGGCTACCGGCGACTGGCCACTCCCTTATTCAATCCATTTCAACCAATGCCCCGCCGTGCCTTTCCAGGAAAAGGCGATGAGTTCGGCGCGGCCAAGAATATTTTCAAACGGCACATAGCCGACCGGGTCTTCGAAGCGGCTATCCTGCGAGTGATCGCGGTTATCGCCCATCATGAAGTAATGGCCCTCGGGCACGGTATAGAGCTTGGTATTATCCGCCGGACCGTTCGGGTAATCATCGAGCACGATATGGTGCTTGCCGCCGGGGAGCACTTCCTCGTAGCGCGCTTCGCTATGCGGCTCGCCGCTCGTATCATCCGGCACGCTGACATCGCCCTGGCGCGTTTGCTCGACCATCGCGCCATTAATGAACAGCCGCCCATGGCGCATCTGGATTGTATCGCCCGGCAGGCCGACAATGCGCTTGATATAATTCTGCTCGATCGAGGGAATCCAAAACACCACCACATCGCCACGCTTGGGCGGCGTCGCGAGGATGCGCCCCTCGAACAGGTTCGGGCTGAGCGGGAAGGAATAGCGGCTATAGCCATAGGCATATTTGCTGACGAAAATATAATCGCCTTTATAGAGCGTGCTCAGCATCGAGCCGGACGGGATGTGAAACGGCTCGAACGCCAGCGAGCGGAACAGCAACGCAATCAGCACCATGAAGGCGACAGAGCCAATCATTTCGAGCGGGGTCTCTTTGCGTTTTACGGGCTTTTCAGCGGGGAGGGGCGTGGTGGTGTCGGTCATCTCAATCTCGGGTGGTGGATAAGACGTTAATCTTAATCGCCCACCTCTTTAAACGCCGCCGCCTATAAAGCAATCCACTTTGTTGCTATAAACCAGTTTTATCATCCAACTGCAGCACATCCACAATAGCAAAAAGCTGGACCATTTCCTGGCGTATTAAATTGATTTCCTTAATGAAATTTGCGGGCCGAAAGATAGAGCCTGTCGAAAACCACTCGCGTTTTGCCGGTATGGTAAAAAGCAGTTTTCCATCTTTGAAGGCACATTGGAGATTGCAGCGATCCATCTGATGGCTTGTAAATAATTCTTCCAGATGGACCAAGCGCTCCATAAAGCTCGGGGAAAGAAGGTAACGTGCTTCGATCTGGTCGGTGCTGTACACCTGATAGCGATTCTCGAACCGTGGGTCTTCGAGTGCGATTTGCTGCATGCCACGTTGGGCAAAAGTCTTTCCGAACCAATTCGCAAGACCGCCATGGTCGCGCTTCACGATCGTATGTCCCGTAAAGCGTTTTGGCACCTCGAGCGTGATGAGAAGGCCACGAAATTTTTCAGTCACTGCTTCCTCCATCATCGGAGTCGTTATCTCCCAACGTGCATTGGAGCAGTTCGATCTTCACCCCCTTGTAATCTCCCTTCAGAAGATCTTTGGTCGAGGCATAATCGTGATGCGGCAGCAACCCATAGCCCATATAGGGTTCCATAAACGGCTCATACTCCTGCCGACGCTGAGCAAAGCCCGTTTTTACCTGCACTCGGTTGCGGGTATTCAGCTGATTCCAAAACTTGCTCAGCCCTTCCGATCCACCGATATCGCCCAGCAGGTCAACGCCGCCAATTCCTTTTGGGGTGTAATGCCATTGCGAGCCGTAAAAATCAAAAACCCTTGAAAAGATCTCCTGTTTGATGCTGCTTTTATACCGCAGCATCGGCCATAAGGCGTAAATGAATACACCAAATGCCAGTAGCGCAAAAATTACCGTAAGCGGATGCCCGCCACCGTGCGTCACGGTACCTTGAGCGGTGTATCCGGCAATGTCGTAAATAGTGTGAGTGGTAGTGGGCGGTGTATACAGCAACACGCCGCACACGACGGCAAGAAGGAAAAATCCTCCCGAATAGAGCACGCGCTTGCGCACTTTGGTCAGCGCTTCGATTCGGCGTTGCTCGAAATCCTCGACGAGTGGCTTGATATGTTTTGTGTAATGTTCGGCAAAGCGTGGATCAATAGTTTCGTTATCCGTCGCAAGAGTATCGGTGTTGCCGGTTTTGATGAGGGTTTTAAACCCTCGCCAGGAATCACTTGCTTCTTGTTGCTGGGCTTGCTCTGCACCGCTCGTCCCGCGCACGCGCTTGATGACCCAGCCAATCGCGACGGCTACGAGTATGCCCCCGATGCCTCCTGCGTTAAGATGAGTAGCCATCTGTCGTCCTAGTTCAAATACTCAGCCGCGTTCACCGGCGCTTTGCTGGCCTCGTCTGCCGCAAAGAAGGGCAGCGGCTTAATCGCGATCATCGACGCAATTATGGAACCAGGAAAAATCTGTACCGCATTGTTGAGTGCCGTAACACTGGCGTTGTAGGCCCGACGTGCCGCAGAAATACGGGATTCCACCTCATTATAGCTGCGCATCGCATCGGTCATCTGAGTATCCGCCTTCAGATTGGGGTAAGCCTCCATACTGACCTGCAGCTTGCCCATTTGCGATGCCAGTTGAGACGCGAGATTGAAATGCTCGCTTACGGCAGTGGGACTCGACTTATCGTACGAAGCACCAGCCCGTGCCCGCAATTCCGTGACACCGAGGATTAGATCGCGCTCATGCTCCATGTATTTTTTGGCGATGGTCAGCACATTGGGCAGCAGGTCATGGCGCATTTGCAATTGGGTATCCACTCCCGCCAGCGCCTCCTGCGCGCTGTTGCGCCGCTTAATGAGCGCGACATACTGAAAGTATAATACGGCGCAGATCGCACCCACTATGATAAGACCGATCATACATCCTCCCTAACGGAAGGAGTTTGGCAGAGAGTCCCTCTGTGTCAACCTCTACACCTCGCGAGAAATGGAGTTTCTTCAGAATAGAATACGCTGTTGTCAGAAAGTTACAGGATTATCCCTGAATCACCCCATAGAGGTCATACGCATCGGCATCGGTGATCTCGAGATTCACGAAATCGCCCGAGCGGATGCCCTTGGTGAGCGGCGCGAAGGCGTTGCCATCGACCTCCGGTGCGTCGCCGCGCGTGCGGCAGACGAGCTTGCCATCCGCCGCGCCATCGACAATGCAGCGCTGCACGGTGCCGATTTTGCGTTGCAGCTTCGCGGCGGAAATCGCTTGCGCGCGCTCCATAAAGCGGTGGAAACGAGCTTCCTTCACGTCGTCCGGCACATGGTTGCCCAGCTCACGCGAGGCCGCGCCGACCACGTTTTCATACTGGAAGCAGCCGACGCGATCGAGCTGCACTTCATCAAGCCACTCGAGCAGATATTCGAAATCCGCCTCGGTCTCGCCGGGGAAACCAACGATGAAGGTGGAGCGCAGCGTGAGATTCGGCACCGCCTTGCGCCAGGCGGCAATGCGCGCGGCGGTTTTTTCCTGATTTG
>CAZUOS010000159.1:0-4357 GCA_964621415.1 uncultured Azospirillum sp. | reverse complement strand
CTATTCCTGCAAATCTTCCCGCTATTTTCGCTCAAAACCCCCTCAACATCCAACCCCAAGGTAATTTGACGACACTATCTAGTATTTTATGAAAAATCAGTCGTCTCTTTGTGCCGCTTTGAGTGATTCTCATTGTGCGGGGGTGGTCTTGCGTGTATGGTCTCCGTTGGGGGAGGTTGCATGCGTCGGCGAGGGTTTTCACTCCTGGAGTTAGCGATTGTGTTGGGTGTCAGCAGCCTGATGCTGGGCTATATCCTGCAATCCAGCCAGTCCACGCCACCGTCGCAACAAGGCTGCTACACCAGCACTAAACTGCAGATGCAGACCATCCGCGAAGCGATTGAGAAATTCGCCCGCGCGAATAATCGCCTGCCCTTGCCTGCCGCGCGTAATGTGGGGGTGGAGTCGACGACCTATGGGCGTGAGGCGTCGGGCGCTTCCATTGATGCGGCAAGCGGGGTGAGCTTCGGCGCGTTGCCGTTCCAAACACTCAAGCTAACGCCGTATTACAGCTCGGATTGCTGGGGCAATAAGTTTACCTATGCCGTCACTACGGCGCTGACGACGAGTGCCACTTCCGGCGGATTTCTGGATAGTACGGTGGTGGGTAACATCACCGAAAAGACGGACAGCTCGACCACGTTCAGCTCTACCATTGCCTATGCCGTTATCAGCCACGGGGCCGATGAGCTGGGGGCCGTGAAGCTCAACTATTCGGGGGCAGGCCATGGCTGGTGCAGCGGCACCGCACTGCGTAACCTGAACTGCACGGCGAACGCCGCTGTGGTGGCGGATGGTATCTTCAATGACGGAAAGGACGCCGGTGCCAGCTTTTTCGATGATCTCGTCATCGCTTCGGGCAAGCCGCAGATTCCCTATACACCGCTGCCCTCTGGCACCTATTGTTGGGGATTGAACGGCTATGGTCAGCTAGGGGATGGAACGACCACGAACCGGCTGGTGCCGACGGTGGTTAATACGGCGCTGGTTTTCACCAAAGTTTCGACGGGGCGTAGCCATACTTGCGCGCTTACGGCTGCGGGCAAGCCGTATTGCTGGGGGTATAATAACTATGGCATGATTGGCGATAGCACCATGACCCAGCGCCTCGCGGTTACGGCGGTGAATACCGCGCAGGTGTTTTCCGATATTCAGGCAAATTATGTGGGGACATGCGGCATCACCACGGGCGGGGTGGCGTATTGCTGGGGGTATAATGGCCAAGGCGAAGTTGGGAATGGGAACTGGACGACCCCGATCACGACGCCTACGGCCGTCACGGGCGGCTTGACGTTCAGCAAAATTGTGAAGGGCTTTAACCTCAGCTGTGGCATTACCATCGCGGGGCCGACCTATTGCTGGGGATATGGCACGAACGGCGGTTTGGGCAATGGTGCGAACTCGCACAGCAATGTGCCGGTGCTGGTGAGCGGTGGTCTCAGTTTTGTCGATATTTCGGCAGCGGAGCATGTTTGCGCCCTCACGAACACGGGGGCCGCGTATTGCTGGGGGTTGAACGTGCAGTATGAGGTGGGGGACAACACCACGACCGCAAGAAATGTTCCCACGGCGGTGTTGGGCGGGCTTACCTTCACGCAAATTACCACAGGCGAGCGGCATACCTGCGCCCTCACCAGTGCGGGAGATGTCTATTGCTGGGGGAATATCGGCACGATCGGGGGGCACACGCCAACCCTGCTGGCGGGGGGGCTGAAGTTCTCGAGCATCTTCGCGGGCGATAAGCAGGAGTGCGGCCTCACGGCAGCGGGCCAGCTTTATTGCTGGGGCGGGAACTCCTACGGCGAACTTGGCAACAATACCACCACCAATAGCGATGTGCCCGTTTATGTGGCGAACTTCGGTAGCATCATGAATGCAGGCCGCAACGGCTATGCTTCCTGCGCTATTCAGCCGTGATGGGTATCGGCGGCGAGGCGTGAAATAGCATGCGACTTTATGCGCGCAGCTCTGCTTTGTACTCATGCACGTGCTTGACGTAATTCTCGGCAGAAACAGGGATAAACGCGGATTCTTCGGGCGTGAGGTCGCGCATGTAGCGCGCGGGGTTGCCGCCCCACATTTGGCCTTGGAGGATGCGTTTTTTCGGGGGTACGACCGCTCCCGCAGCAACGAATCCGCCGGATTCGACGATCGCATGATCGATGATGGTGGCGCCCATGCCGACAAAGCAATCATCCTCAAGCGTGCAAGCATGCAGCAAGGCCTGGTGGCCAATGGTGACGCCGCTGCCGATGGTGGTGGGGCCGGTTTTCCGTGTTACATGGATGATGGTGCCATCCTGAATATTCGTGCGTGCGCCGATGCGAATTTGGTTGACATCGCCGCGAATCACCACGCCGAACCAGACTCCCGTTTCCGCACCGATATGCACATCGCCAATCACGACCGCGCCAGGGGCGATAAAAGCACTCGGATCAATGGTGGGGTAGAGGCCGCGATAGGGCAGAATAATGGCGCCGGGATGAGTCATAAGAGTGGCTCTTTCGCTATATTTTGCGGGTTGTGGGGGTTTGTATTTTTATGGATCGTTGCACGGTATGTATCGCCCGATGCGGGGCTATAGTCTTTCCTAATGAAATTGGCCTATTTCTGCCATAGCAAATTTGGTTGAGCAGCAAGAGAAATTTCCTTTAGGTAGCCGTAGCTACCTGTAGCCTATTTTCCTTGATCCTCAGAAAAATCCGCTCCCGGCAAACTGACAAATGATTTGTTCAAAGGACTATATGGTTGCCGACGTGATTTTTTTAGATTTCGTGCTTGACGTTTGCGTAAAAGCCACCTATAAGCCGCGCTCCCGATAGGGCGTGTTGTTGAAAAACGTTAGGGTTTGCTTGACAAATCTTCGGTTTTCTCGGGCGGCCAGTCGATTCGAGAAATTATCGCGGCTTGGGGATAGTGACCCAAATACCCGCGGATAAGAAAGAGGATACCCCATGCCAACCATCAATCAGTTGGTCCGCAAAGGTCGTCAGCCCCTCAAGGCGCGTGACAAAGTACCGGCGATGGAAGCCTGCCCGCAGAAGCGTGGCGTGTGCACCCGTGTCTATACCACTACCCCGAAAAAACCGAACTCGGCACTCCGTAAGGTCGCGAAGATTCGCCTGACCAACGGGTTCGAAGTGATCGGCTACATCCCCGGCGAAGGCCACAACCTGCAGGAGCACTCGGTGGTGCTCATCCGTGGTGGCCGTGTAAAAGATTTGCCGGGTGTGCGTTACCACATCATCCGCGGCACGCTCGATACGCAAGGGCTGCCCAAACGCCGTAAGCGCCGTTCGCATTACGGTGCAAAACGTCCGAAATAGTAGAGGCCAGAGGCCGGAGGCCAGAGGTCAGGGTTAACATACTTAAGGTAGGGAGAAGGTTTACGTTAGATAGGGATGGGTATGGGGATGTGGATCCCTGACCTCTGACCTCTGACCTCTGGCCTCTAAATCTATGTCTCGTCGTCATGCGGCAAAAGAACGCCAAACGCTGCCCGATCCGAAATACCACAACGTGGTGGTCGGCAAATTCATGAACACCCTGATGTACGATGGCAAGAAATCGGCTGCCGAAGAGATCGTCTATGGCGCGTTCGATATCATTGCTCAGAAAACCGGCAAGGATCCGATCCATGTGTTCAACGATGCGCTGCAGAACGTTGGGCCGACCGTCGAGGTGCGTAGCCGCCGCGTTGGTGGTGCAACCTATCAGGTGCCGACCGAAGTGCGCTTCAAGCGTCGTCAGGCGCTGGCGATTCGCTGGCTGATTATGTCGCTGCGTAAGCGCGGGGAAAAAACCACCCGTCAGCGTATGGCGGGCGAGATCATGGACGCGGCGTCGGGCCGTGGTAATGCCGTGAAAAAACGCGAGGACACCCACCGGATGGCGGAAGCGAACAAGGCATTCAGCCATTATCGTTGGTAAGATCGAATACGCGAATTCGAGAAAATGCGAAGTCGCGAAATTAGGTAACGAAAGAAACATTGGGAAAGGGAACGAATACACAGAAATTGAGGAAAGCATAATTTTCGTGCATTCCCGTATTCGCGTATTCGAGATTCGAAGCTATGCCACGCACAACACCGCTTGAGGACTACCGCAACATCGGGATCTGCGCGCACATCGATGCGGGCAAGACGACGACGACCGAGCGTATCCTGTATTACACCGGCAAAAGCCACAAAATCGGTGAAGTGCACGAGGGTGAGACGGTGTGGAATGGGAGGAGCAGGGGGCAGAGGGTTGGGATCACCACAACAGTGCGGCCGCCGACTGCCTCTTGGCACAGGGTGACAAGGAATTTCGCAATAAACATATTGATAACCCTTGCCAAGTAAGCTTTACCCTTGAG
>CAZUOS010000158.1:0-4370 GCA_964621415.1 uncultured Azospirillum sp. | reverse complement strand
CTTGCTTTGCACCACCAGCACCCCGATGGTTTTATGGCTATGCAGCAGCGGCACGCCGATGAAGCTATGATACAGCTCCTCACCCGTCTCCGGACGATAAACAAATTTCGGATGCGCCTGCGGCTCGGCGAGGTTGAGGTCGAGCCCCGTCGCCGCCACTTCGCCCACCAGCCCCTCGCCCACACGCAGGCGCGTCACATGCACCGAATCGGCGCGCAAGCCGAAGCTCGCAAACAGCTCGAGAATATCGCCGGGCCGGGCCAGATAAATGCTGCACACATCGGCATAGAGCGCATCGGCAATCGCCCGCACCAGACGGTCAAGCCGCGACTGCGCCGTGCCCACACTCGTCATCACATCACGCACCTGACGCAGCAGCGTGATCGGCGTCTGCACCGTCGAATGCGCGGGGTCGATGGGGATAATACTGGCCACGCTTGCCGCCCTGTGTGATGAGGTGATCCGCGCGGCTGGGCGAGTGAGACGATCACCCCGGCCTGGTGCCAGAATCTCCCGAAAAGAGCCAAAGCCTGTTTCAGAAGATCCACTAATTGCTGCGCAAGCCGGGATAACGGGCCAAAACCTACCGCGTTCTTATGCAGCGTTCATACTGGGCAAAATACCCCGGCGAGTCAACGCTTTTTGCAGCAAAATCATGGTGCAGCGCGATAGATCGATGCTGCGCCGCAAAACGCCCTACATCAACGCACCCGCGATCCGCTCGACCGCCTTACGGTCAAACTTTGGAACCACAATCTCACGATTACTGTCTGTCACAGTGACACCTAACCGCGAGAGAGCATGCACGGCTATGTGTACATAGCTATTACGCGATAACGTTACTACGCCGTCTTCATCATGAATAAAGTGATCCTGCGTATCTTTGGCGAGATAGTTTTCGGTCGCCCCTGGCACGCCGTTGTAACCTGGCTTAACATACACATTTAATGTTGCCGCCGTTGGCGCGGCTGACCGGCACTGGGAATCATGCACTTCACGGACATTGTTGCCAAAAGTTTCTTTTAGCCACTGGCGTACGCCCCCTAATCCGAGCATTCGTTCACGACGCACCTGCAAACGGCTGGGCGTTGTTTCAGCTCCATCTGAATCCGGTGCTGCAAGCGCTACCATCCGCGCCACATGCCGATTGCCGCTATCTGCAACATATTCTGAAAAGTCAAATATCTGGCCCTGCCGTGTCACGGTCGCTGTAGTGCCATGCTCAAGCGCCACACGAACGGGCACCGCATCATTTTTGACTTTGCAAATGGCGCTTGATTCAATCAATGCCTTCGTACAAAGCGGAATAGATTCATAGGGTTGCCCACGATAGTGCCAATACACTGTATTATCTGTCATTCTTGTTCCTGCGATTTTATCAACGGTCCTATCTTAACAAATAGAACCCATCACCAGGATGACAATTCGATGACAATTATAAGCAGTTGTTTATTTGGCTAAAAACGCTTCCGCCTGGGCCACCAGCGTGTCGATAATCACCTGCACGGGCTGGATCTCGCTCACCATCCCGACCGATTGCCCCGCCATCAGCGAGCCGCGCTCCACGTCGCCGTCGATCACCGCTTTACGCAACGAACCGGCCCAGTAATGTTCAATCGCCAGCTGGCCCGCTTCCTTGGTTTGCTGGCCGGACTGCACTTTTTCCACCGTCTCGCGCTGGAAGCGCATAAAATCCTCCGAGGCAGCGTTGGCAATCGCCCGCACGGGAATCACCGGAAAATCCGGGTGGTATTGCACGCTGGCGACGGCGTCGCGCGCATTGGCCCTGAGGAAGGCTTTCTTGAAGTTTTCATGCGCAATCGATTCGCTCGCGCACACAAAGCGCGTGCCGAGCTGCACGCCCGAGGCCCCCATCTCGAGATAGCTCGCAATCGCCTCGCCACGGCCAATGCCACCGGCTACAAACACCGGCACCTCGCGGATCACGGGCAGAATCTCCTGCGCCAGCACGGAGGTCGAAACCGGGCCGATATGCCCGCCCGCTTCCGTCCCCTCGATCACCAGCGCATCAATCCCCATTTTGACGAGCTTTTTGCCAATCGCCGCCGTCGGCGCGAAGCCGATCACCTTGCACCCGCCCTCCTTCAGGCGGTTGATGGTCGGCGCTTTGGGCATCCCCCCCGCCAGCACCACATGCGTCACCTTGTTGGCGATGCACACTTCCACCAGCGCATCAAGCTGCGGGTGCATGAGGATGAGATTCACGCCGAAGGGGACGTGGTTCGCGGTTCGTGATTCGTGGTTCGTGGTTTGCGGCTTCAATAATTTTTGGGTTTCTTTGATTTCTTTATCCAGCAATTCCGGCGGCATGGAGCTTGCCGCCAGCACCCCAAATGCACCGGCATTGGAAAGAGCAGCCACCAGGTTACGCTCGCTCACCCAGCTCATCGCCCCGCCCATGATAGCATGCTCGCAGCCGAGGAGGACCGCGCCGCGAGACCAGAGATCTTGAAGCTGGGTCATTTTACTTCACCTTCGGGATAAATACCGGCACAGCAGTAGGCTGCTGAATCAGTTGTTCCGTTGTTTCATGATACTCAGCCCCATCCAAATTCAGAAGGTAACGACTGGATGCAATCGTCAAGGGAATATTTAGCTGTTCATACATCATTGCAGCAGAATCGCTAAATCTATCCGTCACAGATGCCGCCAAATGATACATGCGGAAAACACCGCTCTTACCAAGCTGTAGCGTAAGATTACCTAAATAATTAATTTGGCCACTCGACTGCAAAGCAATCGGCCTTTTAAGCCAGAATCCATACACCATGGATTTACTACCAACCTTAAAAGCCACTAAGTTTAATGCCTCATCTGGTTTGGCACGAAACACAAATACATCATGACTATCTAAATTAACAACGCCAGGCGTGGTGATATCTTTCCTATCTCCAAGCAACCAACCGTTATTTTTTATAAGTGGGTAGCAATTAAGATTTTCACGTAAGCTAGAAGTAACGCAAACGCTAACCACGCCATCTACATAATCGTTTACATCAAGGCCTGAAATAGTCGATGGGTCCGTCACCGTTCCATCAAATTTTCCGCCTTTGATCTCGGGTATATAGATCAGCGTACCATAGTACATCTTATCCCCCGTAGAAAGGCGATCATACCCGTAGGCACATGCAGCCAACAGCATCAAGGATAGGAGCGAAAGGCTTAAGCGCATCGTCATTTCTCTTCCACCGCATCCAAGCCGTAAGCCGTATGCAGGGCGCGCAGGGCCAGCTCGATATAGCTCTCCTCGATCAACACCGAGATTTTGATTTCCGAGGTCGAGATCACAATAATATTGATGCTTTTTTCCGCCAGCGTTTTGAACATTTCCGCCGCAACGCCCGCGTGAGAACGCATGCCAACGCCGATGACGGAGATTTTCGCCACGCCGGAATCCGTGTGCAGTTTCTCGAACTTGGGCATGCCCGGCGCGGTGTTCACCAGCTCGAGGGCGCGGGGCAAGTCAGCCTTCGGCACGGTGAAGGTGAGGTCGGTCTGTTTGCCGTCCTCAGTCACGTTCTGCACGATCATATCGACATTGATGCCGCGATCCGCGAGCGGCCCGAAAATCCCTGCCGAAACGCCGGGGCGGTTTTCCACATTCACCAAGGTAATCCGCGCTTCGTCGCGGCTATAGGCCAGGCCCGTTACACGTTGCTTTTCCACCAATTCCTCCTCATCCACCAACAAGGTGCCGGGGATCTGATCCGCCGGCGTATCATCAAACGTTGAAAGCACCTGCGTTTTCACGCGGTAATTCATGGCCAGTTCCACGCTGCGGGTTTGCAGCACCTTACTGCCGAGCGAGGCCATCTCGAGCATCTCCTCGTAGCCCACCTGTTTCAGCTTGCGCGCTTTCTTCACGATGCGCGGATCGCAGGTATAAACCCCGTCCACATCGGTATAGATATCGCAGCGCTCGGCCGCGAACGCCGCCGCAATCGCCACCGCGCTGGTATCCGAGCCCCCGCGCCCCAGCGTCGTAATCCGCCCCTCGGGGCTGATGCCCTGGAAACCCGCAATCACCGCCACTTCGCCCGCATCGAGCGAGGCGCGCATGGCGCTGGTGCCGATCTCATCGATCCGCGCTTTGCTATACATCCCGTCCGAGCGCAGTGGAATCTGCCAGCCCGCCCAGGCGCGCGCCTTAAGGCCCAGCGACTCAAGCGCGAGCGCGAGAAGCCCCGAGGTAATCTGCTCGCCCGAGGCGATCACATGATCGGCGTTGGCGCGCGCGCCATCGCTCATCAGGCTGCTCACCTGATGGCAATATTCCACCAGCTGGTTGGTCACGCCCGACATGGCCGAAACCACCACCATCACCTGATGCCCGGCATCCCGCTCGCGCT
>CAZUOS010000157.1:1797-4396 GCA_964621415.1 uncultured Azospirillum sp. | reverse complement strand
CCGAGGAAGTGCTCAGCGAGCTGGCGCCCAAGATTGGGGTCGATGCGCTGCAGATTCGGCAAGCGGCGCTCCATGGTGGGCCGGAAGCGGTGGGGCAGGTGCTCGGCCTCGATACGGCGACTATCGCCAGCATTCAGCAATGCGTCGCGCGCGTGGCGACGGCGAATTTCAGCGAATACCAGATCGAGCAATGGTATCGCGGCCATCAGCGCCTGGGGCCAACCGCGACGTTCGAGGAAAAACTCGCCCGCGGCAAAGCCGAGCTGATCGATGAAACCATTCACCAGCAGCGCGAGAAGGCTCATCGCAGCTACGGAGTGCCGGAAGCCACCCAGGCCGAGGAGCGGCGCATTGCCGAGAGCCTGAAGCTGGTCGAGCCGGTGCAGCGCGCCCTGCTCTATGCGCTCGGGTACGAGATCAGCTATTCGCCCGCCGGCACGATTGATGAAATCTCGGGCTATAAGCGTCTTTATGGCCTGCATAGCCGCCTGTTCAACCAAGTGCAGGACCTGGTCGGCAACAGCCTCATCTTCTTTGCCGGGCGCGGCAACCTCAAAGAGTCGATGCGCACGCTGGTGCACGAGATTGCGCATAACCTTTGGCCTGCCGAATTCTCGACAGAAGAAGTGCAAAAAATTGATAGCCTTTTAGCTTCTGATAAACAACGTTTTGCTGCGCTCAAGCGCATCATGGATTCCGAGTTTTCTACGTTTGAAAAATTCCTGACCGACTTTCAAAAAGCGGGCAGTGACGCTGAAAAAGCCGCGATCGCGCAAACCACGCGAAACCATTTCGCAAGGCATGGCGTCAGCATCGATGCGGGTGTGCTTGCACACCTGCGCGATGCGAATGAACTGAAATATCTGGTGGCGTATGCGAACGACACACTCACCGTCACTGGCGAGCGCTACGACCATAGCAATTATCCCTCCGTGAATGCCCGCCTGCGCGAGGTGATCTCGCGCTTTGCCGAGGTGAAGCAGGTGGAGCTTTCGGGCAATCCGCAATTGCTGCAATTTGTTGCGCCCGGCATCAACCAGGTGTGGGAGAATCATTATTTGCCGCATCTGCAGCGTGTGTTGCAGAAGGTGCAGCAATTACCCGCCCCTGAAGCGGCGAACGCTGTCGCCGCGACCGCGCTTGCGCCCGCAGCGCCGTCAGAAGCTTCCGCCCCCACCCTCGCCCCTTGTACGGCGGATAGTGGCACCCCGGATACCGTTATCGACGCGGCGCATGCTCTGCACGAGATGCCCCCGAGCGTCTATGCGATGGCGAGCCGGTAAGGGCTTCCTCAAATCTTCATCGGCATGATGATCAGGTTCTGGCCTTTATTGTGCAGGCGCTTCTGGATCATGTAGGCGGTTTGGTTATGCAGCAGGTTGGTGGCGTAATTCTCGCGCTCGAAAATCAGCTTCGCGGCGAAGAAGACACAATGCGGGAAGTCGGCGGCGATACGCTCGGTAAGGCGGCTGACGGTATCGATCACGTCCGTGCCGTAATCGTGGTAATACGTCGCCGGCAGCTTGCGCGCCGCGCAGAAATCCACGTATTGCCGCAGCGAGGCTTTGGTATCGCGCTTTAAGGCATGCCAGCGATTTTCGTCCGAGAACTCTTCGGTATCGATCTCGCCGACGCTCGCGAACACGAAGTTTTTGAACACGCCGGGGAATAATCGCTGCACCCAAAGGAAGGTGTGCATGCCCGTTGCCGAGGAGCCGCCGACCAGGAATACCGCCGTGGGCTGGCGCGGGTCCATCTTGGGTTTTTCTTCGGATTCAGCATGTTTTATCACCCCGAACATGGCGGCACCCAGCTCCTGCTCGATCTCGCCCATACGTTTGCGCACGCCTTCGTAATGCGCGCGGATGCGCAGGCCAATGAAGATGACAATGCTCGTCACCAGCACGGTTTTCCAGGCGCCGGAGGCAAATTTCTCGAGCAAGGTGGTAATCAAAATCACACCGCAGACGATAAAGCCCAGGCAAGCAATGGCCAGCTTGCCCCACACGCGCGGGTCGCCCCGCTCGCGCCAGCGTTGCCGCGTAATCCCCGCGAGCGAGAGGGTAAAGGTGAGAAATACGTTGATGGAATACATCACCACCAGCACATCCACCTGACCTTTGGTGATGATGAGTGCGCCGATCGCCATGGCCCCCATCAGCACCACGCCGTTTTTGGTGACAAGCCGGTTGGAAAGCGCCGAGAACATGTGCGGCATCCAGCGGTCGATTGCCATGGCCGCCATCACGCAGGGGCCGGCGATAAAGCCCGTATTGGCCGCCACGAACAGCAGCCCCGCCGCAAACAGCAGCGAGATCGCGGTAAACTCGGTGGAGATGTTATAGCCAAACAGCGCCCAGTCCGCCGTCACCATCTTGAAGCTGGTGGCGTTGAGCGTCTCGCCCTCGACCTTGTGCACGTCCCACAACAGATACATGGCGATGATGCCCGCCGCCATAAACGCGAGCGAAAACGCAATGGCCCACATGGTGGCTTTGCCGGTGCGCACGCGCGGTTCGGCGAGGCTCGAGATGGAGTTGCTCACCGCCTCGAGCCCGGTATAGGTACCCCCGCCGAGCGAAAACGCCTTGAAGAACAG
>CAZUOS010000157.1:0-1697 GCA_964621415.1 uncultured Azospirillum sp. | reverse complement strand
CATCGAGAACAGCGCATCCACGCCGCTGGCGATGGAAATAGCGATGGTGAGCACGTAATCAATCAGCAGCGCACCGCCTGCCACCAGCCCGGTTTTGGGCCCCAGCAGCGAAGTGGCCACGCGATAGCCGCCGCCACCGTTCGGGAACATCTCGATCACTTGCGTGTAGGCTGCAGCGATGAGAAAGACGGTGAAGGCCGTCGCCATGGCAAGAAATACGGCCAGATGGGTATGGCCCGCCAGCGCGAGGAACGCCTCTTCCGGCCCGTAGTTGGCCGAGGAAAGCCCATCCGCCCCAATGCCCACCCAGGCAAAAAACGTGACCAGCGCCATATGCTTGCGCGTGTCCGAATGGAACGGATCGAGCGGTTTGCCGAAAAGCGTGTGCTTTAATCGAGTGAGCGTAAAGGCCATAAGCCGCCCTCCTGCCATAATGCGGGGAAAAAATCGAGCATAACCCGCGAAGAAGGCGGCGCTTTACGCTGGTTTTTCTGGCAACGCAACATTTTTGTCAGTAAAGCGAAGGCATGCACCCGCCCACCGCCTATCTGCCGCCCGCCGAGCTGACCTTCGAGCAGGAGACCCCGATCAGCCAAACCTTTGGCGATGTTTATTTCTCCAAGCTCGGTGGCATCGCCGAAACGGAGCATGTGTTTCTCGCGGCGAACGGCTTGCCGGGGCGCTGGCAAACGGCGGGCGAGCGCTTTTGCGTGGCGGAATTGGGCTTCGGCACGGGGCTTAATTTTCTGGTCACCTGGCGGCAATTTTGTGCCACGGCCCCGGCGGGCACCGTTTTGCATTATCACGCGGTCGAGCGCCAACCGCTGACGCAGGCGCAGCTTGCCCAGGCGCTTGCCCTGCAACCCGCACTGGCTGCCGAGGCCGAGATGCTGCTCACGCATTACCCGCTGCGTCTGCCGGGGCCGCATGTCATCGCGCTGCCACGTTGTCAGCTGCATCTGTGGTGGGGCGATGTGGCCGAGTGGCTCGCGGCGTTGGCAGGGGCAATGCCCGGCCGTATCGATGCCTGGTATCTCGACGGTTTCGCCCCTGCCAAAAACCCCGACATGTGGGGCGAGCCGATCTATCGCGCCATGGCGACGCTCAGCGCGCCGGGGGCGCATTTCGCCACCTTCACCGCCGCGAGCGCCGTGCGCCGGGGCCTGCTGGCAGCAGGGTTCGCGGTCGAGAAAGTCCGGGGATTTGGCCGCAAACGCGAAATGCTCCGTGGGCATTATATAGCTAACTAACCTTATGAATGCCTATTTAGAGCATTAAAACAGGCCAGAGATCCTAATGCCAAAAATTATGGTGTGACAGAGCCTTCTGTTCCACAAGAGCCTGAAGTGAAACAGCGCTAAACCACACTCACCCCCGCGTATCCACGCCCGACGGCGGCGGAAAGCTGATACACATTCACCAGCACGCTGCTTTGCGCCGAGCCAAAATCCGTCACCTGCTGGGCGGCGGTGTAGATGGCCGTGGGCGTTGTCAGGCCGATGATGGTGCGTTTCAGCGTCACCCCCTGCATGATTTCCACCTCGTAGCGTTCGGCTTCCTCGGAAAGCGGAATATCCACCGCGTCCCGCCAGTCCCCGCCGATGCGCCTGCGCCGCTTCCAGTTGATGGTGAGTGTTTGTTGCCGAATTGCCACCAGGTCACACCGTCATCATCGACAATGCACGCTTCCACCAAAG
>CAZUOS010000156.1:0-4399 GCA_964621415.1 uncultured Azospirillum sp. | reverse complement strand
CTCTATTTCAAAAATCTTCTCGCGATTTGCAGCCAAAAGCACCCAAAAGACAACCTCAAGGTAATGTGACGACACTATCTAGGAATTGTGGCACTCGAGCATCCCCAATATGGATGGATAGCGTTTAGCCCGGTTGCGCCATGCGCTCGACCGCTGCGCCGACCGTTCCCTCGTGCACCGCATGCTGTACGCTTAAGGGGGCCGCGCTTTTTTCTGCGGGCTTCGGATTCGGGGCATTCACCGCGTCGCCTGCCGGGGGTTCGTGGGCACCTTGCGCTTGCAGCTGGCGGATCGTCGCCTGCGCGCACTCGAACTGCTCCTTGCCGGGATTGCCATGCTGCGCGCCCTGAACCAGCGCCTTCACCCAGCCGCCGATATAGCCAAAAAATCCGGCCCCACCGCCAAAAGCAATGGCCGTTTCCATGCGCGGGCTGGCATTCCCCAATCGACCACGGATACATTTGCCTACATAGGGCAGACGGCCGATCGTATGGCTAAAAAACAAATGCCCGAAGCCACGCTCGGTGCCACGTGCTACTTCGTCCAGCCACTCGGCATGCTGCGCACTGGCGCGCCCACTTAACTGACGCACAGAAGCCGCCGCCGCCGGATCGCCAAACAGCATGTGCAACAGCCATCCCCCCCAATCCGAGAGTGTATCCCGGCTGCGGTCGATCAGCCGATCCCCTTCGGGCGTCCAGGCTTTTAGCCGCGTACCCAGCGCCCGCGCGCCCTCGACAATCTGGGTCGCCGGTTTATGGAACACATACGCCAACGCCCCCGCGCCCGCCAACCCCACCACGGCATAATATAAATGCTCGATCGCGCCATAACCAATCGCCGTCACACTGGCGCTCGGCCCAACATAGGGCTCGTTCGCGATATCGCGTTCCGGGGCATGCGAAGTCTTATCCATGCTCGCAGCATACGCGCGGTTTGTGACATTATCATGACAGTGGACGATTTTTATCGAGGATTTTGGTCATTAAGGGCTACGCCAAGCCCCTCGGCCATGGGCGCCCTACGCCACGGCGCTCAGCATATAATTCACCTGAAGATCGGTCGGATCGACGGCGAACTGCCGCTTGAGCGGCTGATAGGTAATGCCTGCCATATCGGCCACGCGCAAGCCCCGCTCGCGTAAGGCACGCGCCATTTCCGAGGGTTTCACAAAGCGCTTCCATTGATGCGTGCCGCGCGGCAGCCAGCGCAACAGATATTCCGCCCCGATAATTCCCATCGCATAGGATTTGGGCGTGCGGTTCAGGGTCGAGAGCATCACCATCCCCCCCGGGCGCACCAGCTTCGCCACACTGTCATAAAACAAGGCCACATCCGCCACATGCTCGATAATCTCGAGCGCCAGCACCAGATCGAACCGCCCGGCATCGTCGCCTGCGGCCAAGGCCTCGGCCGTCGTAGCGCGATAGTCGATGCGAAGCCCCATCTCTTCAGCGTGCAGGCTCGCCACGGAAATATTGGTGGGTGCGGCATCAATCGCCACGATTTCAGCCCCAAGGCGGGCGAGCGGCTCGGCCATCAGCCCACCGCCGCAGCCAATATCGAGCACACGCAACCCTGCGAGCGGCTGCATGGAAGCTTCCCGCGCCACATCGCCGGGGAAGAAATGCGCGCAGGCCCGCGCGCGCAGATAGCTGAGCCGCGCCGGATTCATCGCATGCAGGGGAGCGAACTTTCCCTTCGCCTCCCACCATTCTGCCGCGATAGCAGAAAATCGGGCGACTTCGGCGGCATCAATGGTGCTCTGGCTTGACATTTGAAGTAATTCCATGCGTGCTGATAAAAACCTCTCGCCATTTACTCTGCATGAAACCAACACGCAAGCGCGTAAGCCTCACCGAAATGATAGGCGATGCCGAAACAGCCCTGCACGCCGCGCTGGTGCAGCCGATCACGTGGATCGCCACCGCCCGCACGCGGCTGCAACACCTGCCGAAAACCAATTTCGAGCTTGGCTGCCGCTTTGCCGAGCAAGGAGCGCTGTTCGACGCCAGCTTGCGGTTCCGCATCACCTTGCTCCTCGCGCCGGATTATCCGCATGCCTGGTACCATCTGGGCTGCTGCTATTACCGTCTGGGCAAAACCGAAAAAGCCAAACATGCCCTGCAGAAAGCCCTCCTGCAAGGTGCCGAGGGCACCCACGCCAGCTACATGCTCGCCACGCTCGATGCCAGCGCCCTGCCCGCAGGTCAGCGCCCTTCCCGCATGCCGCCCGACCTGGTGATCGGCTTTTTCACCAGCATGGCTGCGGGCTACGATATCGAGGAGGCCAAGCGGCACTACCATGGCGGCAAAGCCATGCACGAGCTGCTCGCCCCCCTGCTGACCACCCCAACCCCCAGCGTGCTCGACCTCGGCTGCGGCACCGGCATCGCCGCCCGTCCCTGGCGTGCCGCCGCACGTGAGATCACCGGCATCGACCTCACCCCGGCGATGGTCTCGCTCGCCAGCAAAGCCACCCATGCCGAACGCCCGCTGTTCGACCGCCTGCTGACGGGCGACCTCGTCCACCTACCGGCGAGCATTCCCTCCGCCAGTATCGATCTCGCCCTGATGGTAAACGTCTCGCCCTATCTCGGCGCGCTCGAGGATGTGTTCGCCCACATCGCGCAGCGGCTGGCACCGGGCGGGCTACTGGCCCTCACCCTCGAACCCTTCACCGGGCCGGGCTATGGGCTGGTGGCCGCCACAAGCCGCTTCGGCCACAGCACCGTCTATGCGAAAGATGCCGCCGCCCAGGCCGGGCTGGAACTCCGCACAGAAAGCACCGTGACGCTCTATCCCCACACCCCCATCACCGCACTGGTGTTTGGCAAAGCATAAAGCAGGCCCCCCATGGTTCAACATGATTACCACATCCACCCGGTGAGCCTCAGCCACGCCAAAGCGCTGGCCGAGCTGCACAAAGGCTGCTTCGCCAAAGGCTGGAGCCACCTCGAGTTCGAGAGCTTTTTCGAGCGCGCGGGCGTTTTCGCCGCCATCGCTTACCATAAGGAAAAAACGCCTGTCGGCTTTGTGTTATGCTGGCTGATCGAGGAGCAATGCGACCTCCTCAGCATGGGCGTACTGCCGGATTACCGGCGCGACGGGGTGGGCCTGCTGCTGCTCGACTACGCCCTGGCCAACGCCGCCAGCCTCGGCGCGAAATGGATGATGCTCGAGGTCAACGTCAACAACAGCGCTGCCCAAACCCTCTACGAATCGCATGGGTTCGAGAAGTTCTCCCTGCGCAAGGATTATTACACCCATGCCGACGGCACCCGCGCCGACGCGGTCTGCATGCGCAAAGCCCTGTAGGCAATGCTTGGGCAAAGCAGCCCTACGGCAAGTTGCTGATACCCATTTGCAAACACGCTGTAGGTAAAGAAGCGTCATTGCGAGTGCATTCCCAGCACCGACACGGGCCCACCTCTCTTCGAGTCGCTCCGCTCGCAATGACGTTCCTTTTATCTACAGCGTGTTTGCAAATGGCTATCATCTCCGATCCAGCAAAAAGAAAGGCCTTAAGGGCAACCCCTAAAAATTAATCTTTCATTAACAATCTTCTGCCATACTCCAACCATCGCTCCTGGCATTGTTGCAAAGATGTCGCAACGGTGCCAAACCAGCGGGAACTGGCCGAAACCCTCCACGAATCGGTTGACGCGCCCCGCCCCGCATGGTCAGTGAGTGCTATTAGTCACTATTCTTAGGGAGTTACTTCATGCTACGTACCAAAACCCAACAGGCGGGCTTCACGCTCGTCGAACTTGCGATCGTGATCGTGATCATCGGTCTCATTGTCGGCGGTGTCCTCGTCGGTCAGGACATGATTAAAGCAGCAGAACTTCGCGCTGCGGTAGGTCAGCTTGAAAAGATGGATACAGCAGTAAACGTATTCCGCAATAAATACAATGGCGTACCAGGTGATTTACCAAACCCGACTAACTTTGGATTCCAAGCCCCCAGCAGCACGACTAGCCTAGGTAACGGGGTGCTGGATGGTGGCGCTGCGGGTCGATTCGATTCGGAACCAGGCCTGTTCTTCGCTGACCTGAGCGTCGCCAACCTTATTCCGGACAGCATTAACCCAACAACGGTACAAGATACCACTACCACAATGCTGACGACAATGAACAGCTACTTTCCTCTATCGAAGCTGGGTAAGGGAATATACATTATGGCGCATACCAACGCTGGTGTGAACTATTACGTAATGAACAATGGCACAATTGCAAACACCGGAGTTGTCACGGCAGGCCTTACTGCCCTTACACCGAGCATTTCTTACAACATCGATTCCAAGTATGATGATGGCGTTCCCACAACGGGAAAGGTGATCGCAGCTGAAGACGTGGCGGGTACGACTACTAACGTCGCAGCAGCAAACCAAACTAAG
>CAZUOS010000155.1:0-4411 GCA_964621415.1 uncultured Azospirillum sp. | reverse complement strand
ACACGCTGACGAAAGACGTCGAGCCCGTGCCACCGAAAAAGCGGGTGTATTGATGCGTGCTTTGTTCACAGCCGTGTTTCTGATGACTGCTCCACTTCAGGTAGTGGCTGCAAGCTCTGCTCAACTTTCATGCGATGAAGTCTGGCATGAGGTGGCTTCGGATTATTCATATTGCTATGTCATACCACCAACCGATGCCAGCACAGGTATCGTGCTGATATTTGGAAAAGATGGCAAGCTGAGTATATCTTCCGGCACCAAAGATTTCGTGGATACGGAGGGAATGCATCATACTTTCTATTCGAATGAAGGTATGTATATGCCGTTTGTAACAAGGGTTGCTCTCAACGACGGACAGATTGTCGAGCTTTACCGGTATGATTTATTAGAAGGTAAGACCGCTTATTTTCTAACCGATGTGCGACATACCTACCGACCGTTCGCTGGCCTCCCCAATCATAGCCTAACTATTGTCCCAGAGGGCACTTACACCTTGGCCAATGGTAAAACTATGGTTGTCAATGGCGCTATGGTAAGTTTTCCAGAGTGGGAATCTGATGGCACACCAGATTTTATATTACCTCCTCTTGAGTTAAAAGATAAGCCATGAATCTCGACCAACTCCGCACCTTCAAACCGCAAATCCTCGCCATTGCTGCCGAGCATGGCGTGGGGAATATTCGCGTGTTTGGCTCCGTCGCCCGTGGCGAGGCGGATGAGGCGAGCGATGTCGATTTTCTGGTAACGGTGGAACGCCCTAGTGTGGGCTGGAAATTCTATAGCATTGAGCCAGCACTTGGCGAATTATTAGGCTGTGAAGTGGACGTGATCACGGATAAGTCCATCCATCCGCTGATGAAAGACCGCATTCTGGCGGAGGCAACGCCGCTATGAAAGACCAAAAGCAGGAGGATCTGTTTCACTTAGGCAACATGCTCGAAGCGATCGACGCCATCGAAGCAAGGCTGACACTTGGCTTTTCCGAGCAGGTCGTGAAGGAAGCCATTGTTTTTCATCTGATGGCGATTGGCGAAGCAGTCACCAAGCTGTCCAGAGAATTGAAGCAAAAACACCCCGAAATCCCATGGAGCGATATCGCTGGCACACGCCATAAAATCGTCCACGAGTATTATCGCATTGATTATGATGTCGTCGAAAATATCGTCTACGGCCAATTGACTGACCTCCATCGACAGGTGACAACCATCCTCGCGGAGCTAACCCCATGAACCTCGAACGCTTGCGCAGTTTTAAGCCGCAAATCCTCGCCATCGCGGCCGAGCATGGCGTGGGGAATATTCGCGTGTTTGGCTCCGTCGCCCGTGGCGAAGCGGATGAGGCGAGCGATGTCGATTTTCTGGTCAGCATCGAGAAGCTGATGGGGTGGAAGTATTTTGGGCTGGAGCCCGCGCTTGAGGAATTACTACATTGTGAGGTGGATGTCGTCAGCGATGATAGCATCCGCCCACGGCTGCGCGAGCGTATTATCAACAGTGCCATTCCGCTATAGGATCCGATGCGCAATCACAAAGACACAGAGCTGCTCTACGCGATTCTTGAGGCAAACGAATTTGTCCATTTGCATGTACAAAGTGAATGCAGCCACTTCACGCGTGAGCGCGCGATTATTTTCGAGCTCGTTACCATCGGTGAAGCGGCTGCCCATCTCTCGAAAGCATTCAAGGAGGCCAATCCACAGGTAGAATGGCGTCTTATATCGGATGCCCGCAATCGCATGGTGCATGATTATGATAACATCTCTTCAAAAATTGTGTGGGACATTGTAAACGTGTACCTGCCCGCGCTCGTGCACGAAGTGAAACAAATCCTACAAACGATGGAGCGCCCATGAACCTCGCCACGCTTCGCCGTTTCAAACCCCAGCTCGTCGCCCTCGCGGCGGCGCTGACGCTTGCTGCCTGCGTTGCGCCCACCA
The DNA here is from genome assembly GCA_964621415.1 of uncultured Azospirillum sp. Lineage (GTDB taxonomy): Bacteria > Pseudomonadota > Alphaproteobacteria > Rickettsiales > UBA3002 > QFOX01. The sequence continues at coordinate 2,475 of CAZUOS010000155.1, read as the reverse complement.
CTGAGCGGCCGAACGTGACAGACACCGAATGGCAGCAGGAAATGGCAGCGCAGGAGCGCGCGGCGAAGCAAGCCCCGATCCATTTCAATGCCAAAAAGAACTACGGCAAAAACCAGGTGGAAGCGTTGGCCCTGCGCCTCGCCCCCATCGCCAGCCGGGTGGAGCGGGCGGCGGGTGGCCTCTGCACGGATCTCCATCATGGCACGGGCGATTGCAGCTTCAAGGTGGCGCTGGACCCGCACGAGCATGGCCTCAATGCCCATGCGGACGGCCAGAACGTGGTGATTTACCCCGCCATGGTCGATTTCGCCCGCAACGATAACCAGCTTGCCTTTGTGATCGCCCACGAATTCGCCCATAACATCATGGGCCATGTGGCCGCCACCCAGCAGAACGTCACGGTTGGGGCGCTGCTCGGCACCGCGCTCGATATCGCCGCCGGCAGCAGAGGCTATAACACCAAAGGCGCATTTGGCCAGTTTGGTGGCCAGCAGGCGCTGCTGCATTATTCCCCCAGCTTCGAAGCCGAGGCGGATTATGTCGGCCTCTACATCCTCGCCCGCGCGGGCTTTATGATTGAGCAGGCACCGGATTTCTGGCGCATGATGTCGCAAGCCGAGCCGGATGCGATTTATATCAACCAAACCCACCCCAACAACCCATCGCGCACCATCGCCATGACCAAAACCGTCGCGGAAATTCGCGCCAAGCAGCGCGCCCACCAACCGCTTTTACCCAATATTCATCTTGAGGATTAATTAGGAGTTTCCCATGGCCGAGTTTTCTCTTCCCGCCAATTCCCGCATCTCGAAAGAAGGCAAGCAGTTCAAGGCTGCGGCGGATGCGAAACGCATCAAGGTCTTCAACATCTATCGCTACGACCCGGAGGATGTGGGGGCGGATGGCAAGCCGAAGAATCCCCGGGTGGATCGCTACGAGGTGGACCTCGATAAATGCGCGCCGATGGTGCTCGACGCCCTCATCAAAATGAAGGACGAGATGGACCCGTCGCTCACCTTCCGCCGCTCGTGCCGCGAGGGAATCTGCGGCTCCTGCGCGATGAATATCGACGGCACCAACACGCTCGCCTGCACCAAATCCATTGCCGATGTGAAGGGGGAGGTGAACATCTACCCGCTGCCGCACATGAAGGTGGTGAAGGATCTGGTGCCGGACATGAACCATTTCTACGCGCAGTACGAGTCGATCGAGCCGTGGCTGAAGGCGGATTCGCCAACCTCCGCCACCGCCGAGCGCCTGCAATCACCCGAGGACCGCGAGAAGCTCGATGGCCTCTATGAGTGCATTCTCTGCGCCTGCTGCAGCACCAGCTGCCCAAGCTATTGGTGGAACCCGGAACGCTATCTCGGCCCGGCGATTTTGCTCCATGCCTATCGCTGGATTATCGATAGCCGCGATGAAGCCACCGGCGAACGCCTCGATGCGCTCGAAGACCCGTTCAAGCTCTATCGCTGCCACACCATCATGAACTGCGCCAAAACCTGCCCGAAAGGCCTGAACCCGGCGAAGGCGATCGCGGAAATCAAAAAGCTGATGGTGACACGCACGTTGTAAGCCTAAAAATTAACCATTTCTTTATGCTTCCCTGCTAGGGTGAAGCATTGAGCAGCGCGTCGCCCGATGGAGGATATGTGAAAACCATTTACCAAAAATCTGAAAAATCAGGATTCTCACTGGTTGAGCTCTCCATCGTGTTGGTGATTCTGGGCTTGCTTACCGGGGGTATTCTTTCCGGCCAATCGTTGATTCGGGCGGCAGAACTGCGCTCCGTCACCACCGAATACGAGCGCTATACCACCGCAGTTGGCACCTTCCGCGAGAAGTATTTTGGTCTTCCGGGAGACTTAAGCAACGCCGAGAGCTTCTGGACTTCCGGCACAAAGAATGGCGATGGGAATGGTCAGATAAAGGGAAGTGCTCCTGATACTGCCGACACAAATGAAACATCGCATTTCTGGGCTCAACTCGCAAAGGCGGGGCTGATAGAGGGAAATTATACCCCCAGTAAGTGGTCAACAAACACCGCTGGCACCACTAACCCTAAAGCGCGGCTGAATAGTGCCAACTGGAATATACGCTATGTAGGGATCGTCGGGCAGGATGATACAGTGGTTGGCACAACGGGCGACGCAACACAAATTGCCTTTGAAGGAAATTACGGAAATGCGTTTTTCCTAATCTCCGGGACTAATCTTAGTGCTCCTGCAGGCGGCGTTATGAAGGCAGAAGAGGCCTGGAACATTGACACAAAAATGGACGACGGAAAGCCTGCGCTGGGCAACATTACTTCGCTTGAAAGCCAGGGCAGCGCCACTGCGGGTGCGGGCTGCTCAGACAAGGCCCCGAAAAAAGATGTCGACCTCACGGGCTCAGCCTACTCGGTCACGAACACGTCTGCTACGGCCTGTTCGCTGGTGTTCAAAACCGGCTGGTGATTCTCTGCGCTAAAACGCT
>CAZUOS010000154.1:0-4414 GCA_964621415.1 uncultured Azospirillum sp. | reverse complement strand
CGTCGCTCCGCTCGCAATGACTGGTGTATGAATCACGACGACAAAGGAGCAGAAGTTATGGCCTCTTGGCAACGCCTCGGCAAGCCGAAAGCCATTTCCCCCTGCATTACCATTTTTTGATCGTCATCTGAGGGAGTTACTTTTACCTTCCTTGTGGAAAAATGACTGCGACCCCCACATCCCACCGCCTCCTCGCGGCAGATGCCCTCACCGGCATCGCGACGCATGTGGCCACGCATCTGCCTGCGGGCAGCCTGCTGCTCGTCAGCGACGACACCACCTGGAACGTCGCCGGCAAACGCATCCTCGAAGCGCTTGAGGCCGAACGCCCCATCGAGACTTATTCCCTCGGCAAGCAGGCGATGCCGGTGCTCGCCACCGCCCGGGCGATGGCCGAAATGGCGGCGCGCCATGCGGGCGTGCTGGCGGTGGGGTCGGGCACCATCAACGATCTGTGCAAATACGCGGCGGCCGAGGCAGGCAAACCCTATCTCAGCATCGCCACGGCGGCGACGATGAACGGCTACAGCGCCGCCAACGCCAGCCTCAGCGAGCAGGGCCTCAAACGCTCCTACCCCGCGCGCCCCCCCATCGCGGTGATCGCCGATCTCTCCCTGATTGCCGCCGCCCCGCGCCGCCTCACCCGCTGCGGCCTGGCCGACACGCTCTGCCGCACCACGGTCGAGGCCGACATGCTGCTCGCCCATCACCTGCTCGGCACCCCCTACCCGCGCGAAACCTTCGAGCAATTCCGCCGCCACGAACCCGCCCTCATCGCCGGCGCGCCGGAGCGCGACTACAGCCTCCCCTTCATCGAAGCGCTGATGCACGCCCTGCTCGATGGCGGCGACGCGATGACCCTCCACGGCACCAGCGCCCCCGCGAGCCAGAGCGAACACATGATCGCGCACACGCTCGAGATGCTCTACGGGCGCGAGTTCAGCCGCCTGATGCACGGCGAGATGATCGCCCTCACCAGCGTCACCATGAACCAGCTTCAGCATAAGCTGCTGCTGCGCGAGGTGAAAGTGAAGGCCCTCCCGCGCGACATCACCCCGTTCGAGCGCCAGTTCGGCAAAGCCCGCGCGCCCGAGCTACTCGCAGTCTATCAGCGCAAAGTCCTCTCGGCCGAGGAGGCGGCAGCCATCAACGCCCGCCTGCCGAGCCTATGGCCCGCCCTCAAAGCCACCCTCCACGAGGTGATGATGACCGCGACGATGCTAGAGCGCGCGCTGGTGCAAAGCGGCTTTTCCATCCAGCCCGAGCAATGCGGCATCGACACCGAGCGCTACCGCAACGCCTGCGTCATGGCCTACCTGACGCGCGACCGCTTCACCTTCCTCGACCTCGCCATCATGAACGACTGGCGCGGGTAGCGGGCTAGAGGTTAGAGGCCAGAGGTCAGGGGTTAGGGGTTAGAGACCAGAGATCAGGGAATTAAGCGAAGATTCCAGAGCCTATAGCTCCCCCCTTGAGGGGGAGCCAAAACCCTCTTGGGTTTTGGTGGGGGGTAAAAAGCCGTCGAGACGATCCCCCGCCCTCTAACCTCTGCCCCGCTACCCCCGCCCGCGATAGCCCGCCACGCCCTGATCGGGCAGCCAGATGCCCTGCGGCGGTTCGCCGGTCTGGAAGAAGATATCGATGGGCATCCCCCCGCGCGGATACCAATAGCCGCCGAGGCGCAGCCAGGTCGGCTCAATCGCCTCCACCAGCCGCTTGGCGATGATGAGCGAGCAATCCTCGTGAAACGCGCCATGGTTACGAAACGCATGCAAAAACAGCTTCAGCGACTTACTCTCCACAATCCACTGACGCGGCACATAATCAATCACGAAATGGGCGAAATCCGGCTGGCCCGTTTTCGGACACAGCGAGGTAAACTCCGGCGCGGTGAAGCGAATCAGGTAATCCACGTTCGGGTGCGGGTTTGCCACGCGCTCCAGCACGGCGGCCTCGGGCGAGTGAGGCAGCACCGTCGCACCGCCCAGCTGAGTCAGGGTCTCATAGGTCATAGCATCCATCCTTCGATACGGAGGTTCGATACCTTTAACAACACTACGCAGCCACAGGGAAGCACCGATTGCACCGGGTTCGCCACAAAGGTCAACGCGCAAGAACCGCCGAAGTCAGCCCCCCCCACCACCAATCCCCCAAAAATCCCCATCCCCCAATTATTTACGAATCTTAACACAATTGTCACACAACTGTCATCGCATTGTCACTATAGGAAGGCAGTGTGTAATCACACAACAGGGCGATCATGCCCACACCGCACAGGATGGAGACACCAATGGCTGATCCTTTTAATTTAACAGAAGTTCTTGGAACTTTGGGTGTAGATCTCTTAAGCGATGCAAATAAGCAACGATATCGCAATGTATCGCAGGTTGCTATCTGCACATCGGCACTTAATGGCGAGAAACGTGCGCAAGCAGGAGGAAGGGCGATTGAAGCGGCGCGAGAGTGCTCTGCATCCTTAAAAGAGTCAACGAATAAAGGGTGGCTGGGCGACTACGCCATCACGTTACTCGCCCTTCAACAAATACAATACCGCCCTACTCCTGACGGACGAAACACCGCCTCCGATAAAGTTCTTGGCTTGGCGGATGCCTTGTATGACCTTAAGGATTCTCCGATCGAGGACAAAAAACCTGTATCCTACATTTGCCCGACAGCTAATCCGCGCGAAGAAAAAGTTAACGGTAATGGCACCAAAGTTCCCTTTATGGATAATGAACTGATCGACGCCATTTTTTCTTTCAAACGAGCGGATAAAATTCAAGCGATTCCTGGGCGCTGCCTGCCAGTTGATAAATCGATAGCGGCAGCCATCGGCTATGCAGACGCCCAATTGAACATGGATCGGTATCTGGTTGGCAAAAATGGCCAAAGTGTAACCCTAACACAAGCCGTGAAAGACATCCAAGAAACCAATACATACGAAAGCCTGACCAATGCCCATCTTCTCTGTCTGGCTAACCATACTATCCCAGAGAACAAAAGTGAGTGCTATCAAGCATCTGCAAAACTTGGCGTGTGGGACGCATATAACAGCGGCGTCCGCTACCGCGGAACGGAGAAAGTAAACTTAAGATAAGCTACGGGTCCTGATCCCTGTAGTATTGCCGGGCGATGGTGATGGGCCAGCAGGAGCTTGCTCAACATGTGCAACAGCTAAACCAGCCGGTTTTGTGGCTCCCTCGTCAGCCCCTGCGAGTTCCACTTTAGCGCTATCGTCTTTTGAAACTGAAATGCTTGCCTCAGCGTGTCTTATGCTGGGAGGTAATTTCGAGATCATTTGAGCGATAAGCTCATCTCCTGCTTTTAAATCGGCTGGGCTAGCAGACTCTTTTTGCAGCGCAGAAACTGCTTTTTTCACGTTTTCTACTTCTGTAACCTTTTCTCGTAATTTCTTCGCTGCATCCAGCAATTCAGGAGAATTATACTCTTCTCCTTTCTTTTCCAAGAACTCGGCATACTCGCGCTCTAGCTTAGCTTTTGCAGCCAAGTCTTTGCGATCTTCAGCCTCTTTAATTGCCTTCTCCAAATCAGCTTTGGTTTTCTTATCCACATCAGATAACGGCAACTCATCCGCAATTTCTGCTGCCCGCGCGTGCAATTTATCAACCTCACCCCACAAGCGATCCATCCGCCGTTGAGCGCTTTCCTGCACTTCGGCGGCGGCGGCGGCTTCTTGCTCGATGCGCGAAAGCAGGTCGCGCAGTTGATCGGGTTCGATGCCAGCAAACCGATTGCTATCAAGCGCCTGCTTCAAGCGCTCTTCCAGCCCTGCCGGTAAGAAAGCACGCACCCGTGGGTCGAGGTCACGAATCTGCTTCAGCAACTCCTCAACCTCGCCACGCACGCCCGCCTTCCCTGGCTTATTATCATTGGCAGGCCCCGCCTCTTCTCTCCGCACTCCCTCAGGAACATAAGCCACCGCTGCAGGTTCGGCAGCGGCCAGCGGTTTCGCTTCGGGGGGCTGATAGGAAGGCGCGTCCTCGCGCTTGGACTGCATGCCCGTAGCCGTGCGCATCAGCTCTTCTACCCGCTCCAACACATGTGCGGGAAGCAACGCCACATCCCGAGCATTACGCTCAGCGGCTTGTATCTTTTCGTCTGGCTGATTATCTGCCATGGTCACGTTCGCCTAAGAGGACAACGAACGTGGCTTGCGAGACTGTTAATTCCGGCTTCGTGGATTGAACCGGGTTAGCCTCACCCTAACGCATAATTCTTAATTTTTTATTTAATTGGCGCACCAAATGCGCAATTCTACCTATGCGTGCAGATATTTTATTAATATACACGCATAAATATACAGTTTCAGGCAGAAAAAGCAGGAATTACCCCTCCCAACATTACCTCTTTTGGTTGCCTTTTTCCGCGACCTATTTTACCGAGGTGGGATTTA
>CAZUOS010000153.1:0-4415 GCA_964621415.1 uncultured Azospirillum sp. | reverse complement strand
CGAACCAACCTTAGCCAAGCCGCCAAACTGTACGGAGAACCGGCGCCACCTCACTACAGGGCAAAGACCTACGCGGCGTCGAGCGCACGCCAAATCACGACGCCTTTGGCTTAGCCGTCGCAATATTCCAACTTCTATGGATGGGCAGACATCCTTTCTCCGGGCGATTTGAGCGCGGAGACATGCCCATCGAGAAGGCGATCTCCGAGCACAGATTTGTCTACTCGATGCGACGCAGCGTCGGGATGACTCCCCCGCCAGCTACCCCGTCTCTTGGCGACTTCCCCAGCGCGCTGGGGGAGGCTTTTGAACTCGCATTTTCAGGCCAACCTATACGGCCGTCGGCTGCACAGTGGGTACCCTTGCTCCAACAATTGGAGGGCACACTGAGGGTGTGCTCTCGCAATTCGCTCCATCATCATTCATCCGCAGCATCTACCTGCCCCTGGTGCCGGATGGAGGACAAGCTCGGCGCTCAGCTTTTCCTTCCAAAGTTGAATTTGGGCGGGTTCAGTAATTCTGCATCAAGCGGGTTGGCTGATCTGGGAACTCTCTGGAAGGCGATTGAGGCAGTGCCAAGACCCACTGCAGTACCGCCGCTACCTCTGCGTCCTCACTCAATTCCCCCCCCCTCGCAGGAAGCCCTGTCGGCTCGTAACGGCCGCTGGGGAAGGCAACTACTAGGTTTGATTGTGGGAGTTGGCGCGCTCGGCATCTTGGCCTCGACCCCATCTATCTGGCTTATCGGTCTCGGGATCGCGGCTTGGGCGATCCACCTAGTCTTTGGCGAGTCCGGGCAAGTCCGGGCCGTGACCGCGAGCGCCCGAAACACTGACCGCGAGTTCAATGCCGCCCTCCAAGAATGGTATGATCGAGCTGGCTCGTCACGGTTTGATGAGCTGAAGAGCGAGCTTCTGGGGATAAAGACCCAAATCGAGGCTCTGCCGATTCATGAAAAAAGCCGCCTGGATGAGTACGCCAGAAACCGGCGAACGGAGCAGCTTCGGCTATTCCTGCAAGGCTTCCAAATCCGGCGACATAAGATCAAAGGGATCGGCCCGACAAAGCTGTCCGCATTGACGTCATACGGCGTCGAGACCGCATTTGACGTTACGCATAATCGAGTACTTCAGGTGCCTGGCTTTGGGCCGGTCCTCGCAGGAGAACTGGTAGGCTGGAGGAAGTCGGTCGAAAGCCGGTTTGTTTTTAACCCAAACTCAAATCAGATGGACCGGCAGGTCGCGGCTGCGATCCGGAACGAAATTCTCCAACAGGGTTCCGATCTGCGTGCCAAGCTGGCGAGCGGCGCTCAAGAGCTACGCCTGCTCGCAGCCGAGATTGCGAGGGACCGCGAGAGCCCAGGCGCGAAACTGGAAGTCTTACACAAGCGCCGTCTTCAGGCCGAGGCCGACCTCAAGGTCTTCGGCCAAACGCTCCCCGCCATTAAGCCGCTGACGCCGAGCAAGCCTAAGGCTGCTTCAGTGCCGCGAGCAAACATCATTGCTCAACCAAGTTCGGCGATTCCCCAACGCCCCGCTGTGGCGACGGGCACGCCAATCTGCCCTCGTTGCTCAAGTAGGATGGTGCGGCGCATGGCGCGACATGGCCCAACGGCTGGCAACCAGTTCTGGGGCTGCTCAAGGTATCCGTCGTGCAAAGGGACTCGCCCAATCTGATCACTTGGCAACTGCTATTGTTAGCGCAACTGGGCCGACGTGTGCTGTAACTTCTGGAGAACCCTGCGGACGCTTGCTCCATACCAAAGGCCGCCACCTGGTGCGCGCACACTTCGGTTGTTCAGGGCCTCCGCGATGCCCCGGAAGGTCGTGATGCCGTCGGCCTGAATCTGGTCAATGTAAACCCGAAGGCTCTCAGCACGAGCCCTTGCCTCATTCTTGTGGCGAGCTGCGAGCACAGCTCCGTTCGTTCCGAGCTTTACGCCACGCGCCTTCGCAGCTGCCAGCGCGGCCTTCGTGCGTTCGCCGATTAGCCGCCGTTCGTGCTCAGCGAATACCGCCAGCATCTGAAGCATCATGCGGTTTGCCTCGGGCACGTCTGCAGCTCGGATTTCGACATTCGAGTCCAACAGTTGCGCCACGAACGATAGAGACCGGGAGAGCCTATCCAGCTTCGCTATGAGCAGCGTCGCTCGCTTCTGACGGCATAGGCGCAACGCGGAGGCCAATTCGGGGCGATCCTTGACAGCGCCGCTCTCGACTTCAACGAAGCCCCCGATGATCGGCTCACCTACCTGCCGAGCGTATGTCGTGACCGCTTCGCGTTGAGCCTCAAGGCCCAAGCCAGAGTGCCCCTGTCTTGAGGTGGAGACCCTGAGGTACGTGACGAATGGCAAGTGCTTGTAACAGGTAAAGGTTGGTTTGGGTGATACGTAGCCCCGCCACATCCAATTGGAAGTAGGTTTCCGTTGGGGCGCGCTAGGCTGCAGCAATCCCCCAAACGCAAGTCATCGCCGCCTATCACAGGCTGTGATGTCAGCTTACTCTCGCCCTAGGGAATGACCATCAGGGCTATGCAGTGGCTATGATCGAGAACATCCGCTCCATGAGCGGAACAGGCGTCCTCGCGGATCGCAAAGCACAGGCGGCCTCGCTGAATTTTAGGCGATTCAACCTGATCTACGGCTTCAACGGCTCGGGCAAGAGCACCTTGTCCCGCACCTTCGCCAGCCTGCAAGCTGGCAGGCTAAACCCCAAACTCCCTGCCGGCTGCTCATTCGAATTCCAACTGTCGGATGGGTCAGTAATCAGGTCAGCCGGCGACCTTGGCGGTCTTGAGCAGAACCTCCTCGTCTTCAACGCAGATTTTATCGAAGAGAATCTCCGCTGGGCTGAGGCCGCCGCAAATCCCGTGTTCTACATAGGACGAGAGCAGGCAGAGTTGGCAAAGGAGCTTTCTGAAACAGAGGCCAAGCTCCCCGCCGCCAAGGCACATGAGTCTGCGACAGCCGAAGTGCAGAAAGTTAGAGCGAAGGCGCTGGCGGACTTTAAGACCACACAAGCCAAGCTAATCTCAGGTCACCTCCGAGAGCCGGGCCGTCGCTATGAAGCGCCACAGTTGGCCAAGGATTACGACGACCTGGACGTCGGAGATGGTGCTGCGCTTGACGACGTCGGGCTCCAGGTAGCGCTCCAGGCGTGCGCGCTGGATCAGCCGATGCCCACCGTTGCGTCAATCGCGTTCGCCCCTTCGCAGATTGAGGCGTCAATCAAGCAAGTTCGGGCGTTTGCCAACCAAACCTACGGGGCGGTTGTTGCCCGCGATCTACAATCACACCCGGCGATGATCGTGTGGGTTAAGCAGGGGCACGATTATCATAAGGAGCATTCACTTACTGACTGTCTGCTCTGCGGAAACTCGATCAGCGATGACCGACGCAATCTCCTTGAACGCGCGCTGGACGACCGGCTTGAGCGGTTCCTAGACGCAGTAGGCAATGCACGCCAGAGCGCGGAAGCTCTGGCCATGGAGTTGGATCGCCTGGGGACAGAACTTCCCTCGGCCGAAGCTGTCTCAGCGGACCTACGCAACGAGTATGTCCAGGCCGGCGACGCACTGAAGGCGGAGTACAGCCGATCAGCTGATATCCTTAGGCAGGGCGTTCGAGTGCTAATGGCGAAGGAACTGCGCCCGACGGTCTCGCTCGATCAGGGCGGCCTGCCCACAGTGGCTAGCGTGGACGCCGCAACAGCCTCTCTAACTCAGGCTTTGCGCCGCATTAATGATGTGATCCGCCAACACAACGAGCTCTCTGATGGCTTCAAGGCACACCAAGCTGCCGCACGCCTCGCCGTTCGGCGTCACTACGTGGCTGACTCGAAGACAAGCTATCAACAGCTCGATCATGAGGCCACTGCCGCACTAACCGCTAAGACGCAGGCCGCAACGGCATACGCCGCCCTTCAAGCCAAGGTGGCGGAACTTCGCTCAGCGATCCAGGAGCATGGGCCTGCAGCGGAGAAGATGAACAAGCTCATAGCGTCCTACCTCGGTCACAGCGAGCTCAGCATCTCGGCGGTAAAGGACGGCTACGAAATTCATCGACGGGGCAAGATCGTCCAGGGTCCGCCCAGCGAGGGCGAGAAGACCGCAATCGCTATCTGCTACTTCATCTCGATGCTTGAGGCGGAAGGTCGATCCCTGAGAAGACAAATCGTGGTGATCGATGATCCAATCTCTAGTCTTGATACGAAGGCCCTTAACTTCGCCTGCGCACTTTTGCTCAATCGGCTGAAGGACGCGGAGCAAGTCTTCATTCTGACCCACAACCAGAATTGCATGAACGAATTCAAGAAGGCTTGGAAAAGTAAAGCCCGCAATGACGACCACACTAAGATCACAGCTAGGCTCAGGACTCATAGCCAAAAGAGCACTGTAGCGGCGAGGGCTATGGCGGA
>CAZUOS010000152.1:0-4427 GCA_964621415.1 uncultured Azospirillum sp. | reverse complement strand
TCGTACATGCGCTTCAGCTCCTCGCGCGCCGGGTGGCCAGAAACATGGATAAACCCCGTGCGATCGTTCATCACCTCGGCCCCGAGGGTGACAAGCTTGTTGACCATATAGCCAACGGAGGCCTCGTTCCCCGGAATCGTCCGCGAGGAGAAAATCACCGTATCCCCCGGTGCGATACGAATCGCTGGATGCTCGCCACGGGCGATTTTGCTCATGGCCGCGCGGCTCTCGCCCTGGCAGCCGGTGCAAATGAACAACACCTTGTCGCGCGGGCAATCCATCCCTTGCGTATCGGTGAGGAAGTTCGGCACGCCCTGCAAATAGCCGGAATCCTGCGCCGCGCGCACCATCCGCCAGATGGATTTTCCGGCGAGCGCAATGCTGCGCCCCGCCGCCAGCCCCGCGTGGATAATGGTCTCGAGCCGCGCGATGTTCGAGGAAAATGTGGTCACAATCACCCGCTCCTCGCAATGGCGGATGATTTCGGTGAGTTCGCTGCGCACATGCGATTCCGAGCCTGAGCGCCCCTCGACAAATACGTTGGTGGAATCGCAGACCATGGCGAGCACGCCCTCGTCGCCATAGCGCGCGAGGGTGGCTTCGTCCGTCGTCACCCCGACGAGCGGCGCATCATCCAGCTTCCAGTCGCCCGTGTGCATGATGATGCCTTTATCGGTGCGCAGCGCCACCGCATGCATCTCGGGGATGGAGTGGGTGATCGGCACCATCTCGAAGCCGAATGGCCCGAGCGGATACACCTCGCCCGCCTTCACCTCGTGGATTTTGGCTTTGCCTTGCAAGCCCTCCTCCGCCAGCTTGTTTTTCAGCACGGCGGCAGTGAAGGGCGTGGCGTAAATCGGGCAGCCGAGATCCGGCCAGAGTGTCGCCACCGCGCCCAGATGATCCTCGTGCGCGTGGGTGAGCACCAACCCCACAATATCCGCCTTATAGGGCGTGATCGCATCGATATTCGGCAGGATGACCTCGATCCCCGGCAGATGCTCGCCCGCAAAGCCAATGCCGAGGTCGATCATGATCCATTTGCCGCGATAGCGGTAGAGGTTCAGGTTCATGCCGATTTCGTTCGCGCCGCCGAGCGGCAGGAATAAAACCTCGTCGTCATAGTCATGGTAGGGGAAGGCCATGGAACCTGCTTTTGCTAGCGGAGAATACGAGTGCGCCAGCTAGCATGAACTGCGGGGAAAGCTCAAGGTTTTTCGGGATGCGCCGTGCGGGCGTGAATCCCCATCAACCCACGGATGGTGAGGTCGCTATCCACCTGGTCGATCACGGCGGCGGCTTCGGCATAAAGCGGCGCGAGACCACCGGTTGCAATCACCTTCATCGCCTCGCCACGCTCGGCCTTGATGCGGGTGACGATGCCTTCGATCAGCCCCGCATAGCCATAAAAAATGCCAGATTGCATGGCCGTCGTCGTCGTGGTTCCCACCACGCGCGCCGGATGGGTGATGGCGATGCCATGCAGTTTCGCCGCCGCGCGTTGCAGCGCCTCGAGCGAGAGGTTAATCCCCGGCGCGATGACACCGCCAACATAGTCCCCCTCGGCCGAGACCACATCGAACGTGGTGGCGGTGCCGAAATCGATCACGATCAGCGGTTGCTGATGGACGCTCCAGGCCGCATAGGCGTTGATAAGCCGGTCAGCCCCCAGCTCGCGCGGGTTGTCAATGCGCACCCGCATCCCGAGGTCGATCTCGCCATTCGCAATCACCTGCGGCTCAAGGTTCACGTAGCGCCGCACAAAGGATTTCACCTCGAAATTCGCATCCGGCACCACGGAGGCCAGAATCGCCGCCGTGATGTCTTGCTCCGCATAGCCCGCGCGCGCCATCAGCGCGAATAGCCACACGGCGTACTCATCCGCACTGCGGTGATGATCCGTGCGGATGCGCCACTGGGCGAGGATCCCCTCGCCCTCACACAGCGCGAACACCAGGTTGGTGTTACCAATATCAATCGCGAGGAGCATGACAACCTCCGAGAATGGGATAGGGCACGGCTTCACTCCAAGCGCTGCACGGCCACCCATCACGCGGGCTCCCGGAAGAACACATCCCCTGCCGCAATGGCGCGAGCGGTTTTCTGCTTCGGCAGTTGCAGCAACAGCTGACCCGAGGCATCGATACCCTTGAAGGTGCCGCGCAGTTGTTCGTCGCCCATCACCACCTCGATGGTCTGACCCAGCTGGTGGGCGCGCTTTGTCCAGGCGCGCTGAATGGGGGCAAACCCCTCTGCCCGCCAGGCGTCATACCGCGTGATGAAATGGTGAATCAGCCGCGAGAGCACGATTTTCGCGCTGATCAGCTCCACCCCCTCCTCGCGCAGACAGGTGGCCGGATAAAGCACATGCTCGGGGTAGGAATCGACGTTGATGCCGATGCCCACCGCCACCCAGGCTTGCGGCGATGCTAGCCCCGGCGTAGTGAAGGATTCGAGCAGAATCCCGGCGATTTTCTTGCCGCCGATGAGCACGTCGTTCGGCCATTTACAGGCAATACGCTCGGGTGCGGGAAGAATGCCCTCCATCGTCTCGGCAACGGCGAGTGCCGCCACAAACGAGAGCTGGCTTGCCACCTCCAGCGCCACCTCCGGCGCGAGCAGCATGGTCGCAAACAGGTTGCCCTCGGCCGAGACCCACTCGCGCCCCATGCGACCGCGCCCGGCGCTTTGACGCTTCGCCCAGATCACCGCCCCATGCGATGCCCCACCGCCCGCCAGCCGTCGCGCCTCCTCGTTCGTGCTGTCGAGAATGTCGTAGGTGAGCAAATGGTAATGCTCGAGCAGGCTAGACTGTTGTGCGTGCTTCATTCGTGCTCCTAAGAAAGAGTCGAGTGGTTAGAGTCGAGAGTCGAGTGCGGCTGCGTGTGGTGCAATGCCGCGCTATAGCCACCAGTTTACTCGACTCTCGACTCTAACCACTCGACTCTCCTCTAACCAAACACCCCTACCGCGTCGCTCGCCATATGGATGAGCGCCGTAGGGTAAAGGAAAAACAGCACCGTGACGAGCGCGCAGAGCAGCAGCACGCCTTGCGAGAAGATCGGCACATGGCGCTCGAGGCCGAGCACCGGCTCGTCAAAATACATCACCTTCACGATGCGCAGATAGTAGAACGCCCCAACCACCGAGGTCAGCACACCGATCACCGCCAGCGCATAAAGTTCCGACTGAATGGCCGAGAGGAAGACGAAAAACTTCCCGTAAAAGCCCGCGAAGGGCGGAATCCCCGCCATCGAGAACATCATGAGCAGCATGAACAGCGCCCCACGCGGGCTAGTTTTCGAGAGGCCAGCGAGATCCGCAATCTCCTCCACCTGCTCGCCCGCCCGGCGCATGAACAGCACAAACCCAAACGTGCCCACACTCATGAACAGATAGAGCGTGAAATACACCAGCACGCCCTTGATCCCCTCGGGCGTGCCCGCCGCGAGGCCAATCAGCATATAGCCCATATGGCCGATGGAGCTATAAGCGAGCAGGCGCTTGATATTCGTTTGCGTGATCGCGCCAAACGCGCCGACCGCCATCGAGGCCACGGCCACAATCGCGAGAATATTCTGCCAGTCCGGCAGCAAATTGGCGAACGGGTCCATCAGCAGGCGAATGAACACCGCCATAGCGGCGATCTTCGGCGCGGTCGCGAACAGCATCGTCACTGGCGTCGGCGCGCCTTGATACACATCCGGTGTCCACATATGGAACGGCACGGCGGAGATTTTGAAGCACAGCGCCACCACCAGCATCACCATACCCACAATCGCGCCATAAGCCACCGGCAGTTGCGCATCGTCGCCCGCGTTGAACAGGTCGCTCATCACCGAGAAATTGGTGGTGCCGGTATAGCCATAGACCAGGCTCGCGCCAAACAGCAGCATGCCCGAGGCCAGCGCCCCCAGCACGAAATACTTGATGCCCGCTTCGGAACTTACCGCATTGTCGCGATCGAACGTCGCCAGCACATAGAGCGACAGCGACGAAAGCTCGAGCCCAAGATAGAGGCTGAGCAGGTCGTTCGCCGAGATCATGACGAGCAGACCCGCCGTGCCAAGCAGCACCAGCAGCGGATATTCAAACTTTTTGTGCGGCCCGATCGCCAGCCAGTCGAAGCTCATGCCGAGCACCAGGGCCGAAGCCATCAGCACCATACATTTCACGGTTTGGGTAAAGCGATCGACCACGATCAAATCATTGAAGCCAGTGGCATTGAGATCCCCCTGCGGCCAGGCGTAATAGAGCGCCGAGAGCATCACCCCCATCGAGAGCAGGGCAATCCCCCCCGTGGCCCGCGCACCGCGAAACGCACCCAGCAGCAACAGCAGCAGCGCTCCCCCCAGCAGAATCAGCTCCGGCAGCAGCAACGAAAGTTCGGAAAAATCGATGTTCGGTTCCATAATGCTCTCTGGAGT
>CAZUOS010000151.1:0-4429 GCA_964621415.1 uncultured Azospirillum sp. | reverse complement strand
ACGGGGTGGCGGCCAGCGGTGATGGTGAAGCGTGTATCGGCATGCATGTCGGGGCGTGTCCAGCGCTCGGCCTCGGCCTTGGTGGCGAGGGCCAAGATGCAATCGAGCGTAGCGAGCGCCCGGGCGGCCGCGACGATTTCCTTGCCGCGCGCGAGGGTGGTGAAGCGCAGCTCCTCGAACAATTGTAGCTCGAGCTTCAGGGCTATATCCGCCGCTTGTTCGATGGCGAGCGCGATCTCCGCCAGCTCCTTGGTGGAATAGCGCAGCGCGCCCGCGAGCCCCTGGCGGTGGATGAACTCCGGCGGCACTTTTTTCTCGTGCAGCGGCGTGATCTCGATGAAATAGCCCAGCACGTTGTTGTGCTTGATTTTAAGCGACGGAATGCCGGTTTGGGTTTTGAGGGTGCCTTCCATCGCCGCGATGACGCGTTTGCTTTCGTCGCGCAACCGGCGGTATTGGTCGAGGTCGGCGCGGTAGCCATCGGCAATGAAATTACCATCGCGTGCGAAGAGGCCGACCTCGGCTTTCAGGGCGGCAGAGAGCTGCTCGGCAAGCGCGTGGTGGCCTTGCAGCGCGCTGCGGGCTTCAGCGAGAAGGGCGGGGAGCATCAGCGGCCGCATCCCCTCATGCAGTGCATTCGTGGCGGTGAGGCTGGTGGCGAGCAGCAGTAGGTCGCGCGGGCCGCCACGGCCGAGGGAGAGGCGACCGAGCGCGCGCTCCATATCCGCGATGGATTTGAGCTGGGCGCGCCATTGCTCACGCAGTTTGGTTTCGGCAAGTGCCCAGGCGATGGCATCATGCCGGGCGCGGATGGGGGCGAGGGTGGCGAGCGGTGCCGAAAGCCAGGCCCCGAGCATGCGGCTACCGCCAGCGGTGACGGTTTCATCCATCGTGGCGAGCAGGCTGCCGCGCCGCTGGCCGCCGAGCGTGTGGGTGAGCTCGAGGTTACGGCGCGTTGCCGAATCCATGTGCAGGCACTGGCTGGTAAGCTCACGCTGTGGGGGGTCGAGGCGGGCGCTTGCCTCCATCTGGGTGAGGCTCACATAGTCGATCAGCGCGCCGCAGGCGGCGTGTTCCTCGGGCGTGAACTCGCCGAAGCTGATGGTGGAGGCTACGCGGAAATGTTCCTCGATGCGGCGTTTTCCGGCGTTCGCAGTGAATTGCACCTCCGGGCGGATGCTGGTGAGGTTCCGCCATTCGAGAAACCAGGGCGCGTGCTGCAGCGCTTCGTAAGCCGATTGGGTGAGGAGCAGTTCCTTGGGCTGAATGCGCGCCATCAAGGCCGGGATTTGCGCAAGGTCGCAGGCGCTGGTGGTGAACTCGCCGGTGGTGAGGTCGAGCCAGGCGAGGGCCGATGGGCTAGCGCCATAGCCCTCCCCTTGATGGGCTTCGAGCGAGATAAATCGATGCTCAGGCATCGATTTATCTAGTCGAAGGGGATTTGTCCTTGCAAATCCGGGAGGGGTAGTTTCGGAAGAGTTACCCCCCACCGAAATCGCGAAGGGCGATTTCGACTCCCCCGCAAGGGGGGAGTTAGAGGCTCTGGAATCCGCGCCCTGACCTCTGACCTCTGGCCTCTGACCTCTTTCTTCACTGAACCCCGAACTCTGAACTCTGACCACTAACGAAGCCAAATACTGCGCCGCGCCTGGTGCCAGCAGCGATTCCTCGGTGATGGTGCCGGGGGTGACGATGCGTACCACGTCGCGCCGGACGACTTCTTTATAGCCGCGTTTTTTCGCATCCTCCGGTGTTTCGAGCTGTTCGCAAATGGCGATTTTGAGGCCGCTCGCGATGAGCTTTGGTAGGTAGGCCTCCGCCGCATGCACCGGCACGCCGCACATGGGGATTTCCTGATCGCCATGCTTGCCGCGCTTGGTGAGGGCGATGTCGAGAATGCCGGAGGCGGTGACCGCATCCTCGAAAAACAGTTCGTAAAAATCGCCCATGCGGTAGAACAGCAGGCATTCGGGATAGCGCGACTTAATCGCAAAATATTGCTGCATCGAGGGGGTTGCTTTCGCAGGCAAAATTGACGCACTGCACACCGACTTTGTGCTTGTCGTTGGCGTTTCGCTCACTATGCTTGCGGCGCTTGAGGACATGAAGCAGCTCACACCTTTCAGGATGGAGTGCGGATTCCAGAGCGTCATCCTGAACTTGATTCAGGATCCATCGGGGCGCCGGCAGGCGCGAAATACTACGACGATTGAGCAAGCTCTGCGTCAGTAGTTATTCCGGCGCAGACGCGCCTTCGATGGATCCTGAATCAAGTTCAGGATGACACGCTCTGGAATCCGCACTCCAAAATGGACATTCAAAACGGACAGTATTAATCGCGAAAGCTAACCCAAGGAACCCACCATGGCCAGTGAAAACATGAAGATTACCGATGAAGAAGCCCTCGCTTTCCACAGCATGGGGCAGCCGGGGAAAATCTCCATTGTGCCGACCAAACCGCTCATCACCCAGCGCGATCTGGCGCTTGGCTATTCGCCGGGGGTGGCGGTGCCGTGCATCAAGATCCATGAGGATAAAAACGCGGCGTATGACTACACCAGCAAGGGCAACCTGGTGGCGGTGGTGAGCAACGGCACGGCGGTGCTGGGCCTTGGTAATCTCGGGGCGCTCGCAGGCAAGCCGGTGATGGAGGGGAAATCCATCCTCTTCAAGCGATTCGCCGATATCGACTCGATCGACATCGAGGTGGACTCGGTGGATGTGGATAAAATCGTCGAGACAGTGCGCGCCATTTCGGTGAGCTTCGGCGGCATTAACCTTGAGGATATCGGCGCACCGGATTGCTTCATCATCGAGGAACGCTTGAAGCAACTGTGCGATATTCCCGTGTTCCACGACGACCAGCACGGCACCGCGATTGTGACCGCGGCGGGTATCATCAACGCCGCGCATATCACGGGTCGCGCGCTCAAGGATTTGAAAGTGGTGGCGAACGGCGCCGGCTCGGCGGGGATTGCCTGCATCGAGCTGCTCAAGCGCATGGGCGTGAAACACGAAAACGTGCTGCTGTGCGACCGTTCGGGCGTGATCTATGAAGGCCGCAACGATAGCTCGATGAACCAGTGGAAATCCGCCCATGCGGTGCCCACCAAGCGCCGCACGTTGGCCGAAGCGCTCGAGGGGGCGGATGTGTTCCTGGGCCTTTCTTCGGCGGGCGCGGTGACCAAGGACATGGTGAAATCCATGGCCAAAAACCCGATCATTTTCGCCATGGCAAACCCGGTACCCGAGATTATGCCCGAGGAAGTGCGCGAGGTGCGTAGCGATGCGATTATCGCCACCGGCCGGTCAGACTATCACAACCAGGTGAATAACGTGATGGGCTTCCCGTATATTTTCCGTGGCGCGCTCGATGTGCGGGCGAAGGAAATCAACGACGCGATGAAAGTGGCGGCAGCGGAAGCCTTGGCCGAACTCGCGCGCGAGGATGTGCCGGACGAAGTGCTCGCGGCCTATGCCGGGCGCGACCTGAAATACGGGCCGGATTACATCATCCCCACCCCGTTCGACCCACGGCTGATTACGACCGTGCCGATCGCGGTTGCCAAAGCGGCGATGGAATCTGGCGTAGCGCGCAAGCCCATCCGCGATTTCGAGGCCTATAAGCGCCAGCTCTCGGCGCGGCTCGACCCCGCTGCAAACTCCATGGCGAACATTTTCGACGCCGTGCGCGAGCGCCCGCAACGGGTGATTTTTGCGGAAGGCGAGGAGGAAAAAGTCATCCGTGCCGCCATCCACTGGCGCGACAATGGCTATGGCCACCCCATCCTTATCGGCCGTCCGGAGCGGATTCGCAACACCATCCATAAGCTTGGCATCAAGCAGGCGGATGATCTTGAGATCATGAACGCGCTCGTCACCCAGCATCTGGATCGTTATGTCGAGTTCCTGTTCAAGAAGCTACAGCGCAAGGGCTACCTGCTGCGCGACGTAGAACGGCTGGTGAAAAACGACCGTAACATCTTCGCGGCGTGCATGGTGGCGTGTGGCCATGGCGACGTGATGGTGACCGGCCTCACCCGCAACTACTATCGCGCGCTCGATCAGATCAACCGCGTGATCGACAACAAGCCCGGCCAATTTCCGTTCGGTATCTCGATGCTGGTGACCAAAAACCGTACCGTGTTCCTGTCGGATACGGCGGTGCAGGAATTGCCGAGCGAGCAGGAGCTGGCCGATATTGCCGTGCGCACGGCGCGCATCGTGCAGCAAATGGGGCATGAGCCACGCGTGGCGCTGCTTTCCTACTCGAACTTCGGTAACCCGATGAAGGAAAAATCCAAGCGCATCCGCGACGCGGTGGAGATCCTCAATCAGCGTACGGATATCGACTTCGAGTATGATGGCGAAATGTCGGCCGATGTGGCGCTGAACCCGGAGCTGATGGCGCTCTATCCGTTCTGCAAGC
>CAZUOS010000150.1:3193-4448 GCA_964621415.1 uncultured Azospirillum sp. | reverse complement strand
CATTTCGCTGCCCGCCAGCTTATCGCGCCATTCGAGCACCATATGCATCACCGTCGGCGATTCGCAGAGCGAGGAAATCACCATCTCGCGGCCGGATTCGATGCGCTTGGCGATCTCGATCTCGCCCTCGCGGCTGAGCAATTCCACATTGCCCATCTCGCGCAGATACATGCGTACCGGATCGTCGGAGCGGCCATAGGACTCCTCCTCCTTCTCCGGCTCCATCTCGATCACCATGTCGCCTTCCACCACCGGCGCATCGTCATCATCGTTCTCGACAAACGGCACATCGACTTTGTCGTCTACGTCCGGCAGTTCAATCACCTTCACGCCTTTTTTGGCCAGGCGGGTAATCAGCTCGTCAATCACCTCCGGCGAGAACTCATCCGCCGGCAAATGCTTATTCAAATCGTCGTAGGTGAGGATGCCGCGCGCTTTGCCCAGCTTCAGCAATTTGGCTTCCAACGCTTCGGTGATGGCATTGCTGGCGGCCTTAGCGGGCGCTGGCTTAGACGCTGGCTTGGCCGCCGCCGCGACAGGTTTACTCGCCTTCTTCGCGGCAGCAGGCGCTGGCTTAGCTTCCGGCTTTTTGGCGGCAGGCTTGGCCACAACCGCCGGGGCTTTCGCCACAGGCTTGCTGGCGGCAGACTTTTGTTTGGCGGGCACGGGCTTAGGTGCGGGCTTGGCTGCCGCTTTTTTGGTGGCGGGGGCTGGTTTTTTCGCAGGTTTTTTGCTTGGCATAGGCTTCGATGGGCTCGCTTTTTTGGTGGCGGGGGCAACGGACGAACGGGATGATTTAGAGGCCGATGCCGATTTCGCAAGAGGCTTTGCGGATTTTGGGGGTGTTTTTTTCGCAGAAGCTTTAGGCGCTGGCTTTTTCGCCACGGCTTTGGCCGCAGGAGCCTTTTTTGCGGCGGGCTTCGCCTTGCTTGCCGGTGATTTTTTGACAGGTTTCTTGCTGGCCATAATGCACTGCCCCCACGCTCGTTGCCAATCCGGCCAACGTTTTCGCACAGTTTTCAAGTAAACTCAAGCAGATAAGGCAAAATAGGGCACCTGCATCATGGTGCGCCGCGCAAAGTTGTTAATTTTTATAGGCAAATCTTAACATAACTGTCACACAAATTAATCTTCATTAAGGCTAGAATGTACTTATCTACTGGACTGAGCGCTGACCCGCTCATGACTTGACGAGTTTCTTCTGTGCGAGGAAGACTTGGGGTGTTGGGGCAACTCAACACCCATTTTTTTGTCC
>CAZUOS010000150.1:0-3093 GCA_964621415.1 uncultured Azospirillum sp. | reverse complement strand
TCTGTGCGAGGAAGACTTGGGGTGTTGGGGCAACTCAACACCCATTTTTTTGTCCGATGAGAACTCAGCGTCATCAATGTGTTTTGCATGGCGATCCGTCATTGCGAGCGGAAGCGTTGCAATCCAGCATAAGTTCTGGATTGCGTGCTCCGCTCGCAATGACGCTCTGCTTTATCCGTACGTCGATCGCTAAATGAGACCTCCACATAACCAACCCGATGAATGCCGATCACCCCAGAATCGCACGCAGGCGCGGCTCGCGCCGCCATCCCGCCTCTGTAGCGATGCGCAGCAGGCTCTCATCCTCGGGTCGGTGATCGCTGACGCGCGAGAATTGCTGCACGATGGTGAGAAGATCGACCGCTTCACTCTCGGTGGGATAGGTGCTGATGATGAGGCCAAGACAAGCATAACGTAAGCCGATCAGCGTCAGTCGCTCTGTCACCTGCTCTCCCGTGCCTGCAAACGGAAATAAATGTAGCGAAAGCTGCGCCACCAGATAGCGTTGCAACAGCACGGCATGCTGCAGCGAAACTCGCAACCGTTGGCGCGATACCGCCGCCAGGGCTTTCGTCACCCGCTCCTCCTCGAGATGGATGGCTCCTTCCCCATCAATCCGCGCGCCGAGGGCATGCGCTGCCTGCATCAACCATTGCTGCACCAAGCTGCGATGGTCCTGACTTTGACCGATCATGGCATAGAGATATTGCAGCAGATAAAGCAGATCCGCTGGGTGCGACTCCGCAATGGGCACACGGCCTGGCGCCAGCGTGAGGTAGAGCGGTACGGCCGCGGCCCATTGCGCGGCGGGCAGATGGTCAAGCGCGCGGGCGACTGTGCCCAAATGCAGCAGGCTGGTTTCTGCCGCCCTGCCCTCCTCCATCGCATAGTGCAGCATGGCCTCATGAATGGCGATAGCCTCGGCCGAGGATAGGCCTTCGGGCAAGTAGTCTTTGCATTGCTCGGGCAGACGATCCACCGCGAGGGGCTGTAGCTGCGCATAGGTGGGGTGCGTGACGGCCTGACGGGCGATTTCTGGGCAAGAGAGCGTGGCACTGATGACCACCGCTTCGCCTAAGCGCCGCACCACACGCGGATAGAAATGACAGGTATCGCTGAGCAGCGCCGCGCCGTGCTCGCGCTGAATGCCACACCAGCCGCCCTCGAGTTTGACGCAGCGCCCCGCTGCATCGCGCCGCATCACACGGCTGCCCTCTGACCCGCTTAGCGCGTCGTACAGGCTGGGGGCTTCGCGGGCGTAACGGGCGGCCATAGCATCACTCACCTGCATGGCCCAGCCCTGGCAACAACTATCCGGACAATCCGCACCGAGGCAACGAAACGTGGCGACTGCCTCTGTAGCGAAAACGGTAGGCATCACATCGAGAGTGGCTGGCGAATGAGGTATTTGGTATTGGCAAAAACATATTGCGCAGCGGTACGACGGCTCACCTGCATCAGCACCGGGGCGCGCGCATTCACCGAGATCCGCACGCCCATCGGCTCGCGATGCACACTCACCACCAGCAGAATCGCCACATCCTCGAGCGGGAAGCCCATGTCGCGCGCGGCAAGCTCGAGATCCGCCCGTTCGATGATGGGGTTATTAAGATCGACCGGTAGGGTGATGAAAGAAAGCGTCGTATCATCCAGCGATTGCAGGAGCTTGAAACGCTCCATCTTCTCGGTGGGGAAATGGGTCAGGCAATAGCGGTGGCTTGCCGGCATTCCGAGCATGCCGCTCGGAAAGAAAATCGGCTCCCGCGCGTTGACGGCGACCCGACCGAACCGCGTTTCGATCTCTTCCAGCTCTAGGGCGGCGAGGGCTTGCCCCACCACTGCCGGTCCGGTTCCGGTCATTCGGTATTCTCCGTGCATTAGCATTGTATCCTCCCTTTATTTTCTTGTTTTTTTCCAAAGGGAGCACACCGCCCACTTTAGCACACCCCCCACGCGATGCAACCAGAAGCCGCACCCCGCGAAAGGTTATTTCAGATAGTCCGACAGGCGCAGCTCGCTTAAGCGCGCATACACCTGGAACGACGCCTGCAACTGCGCCTGATAGCCCGACACCTGTGTGGAAGCCGCCACAATATCGGTTTTGCTGATACCATCGGCCAATTGTGTCCAATAGGTTTTGAGGGATTTCAGGCGGTCATCAATCGCTTGAATATTATTCACCGTGGAACCAACGCGCGACCGCGCCGCGCCCAGACTATTGATCCCCTGCTGAATCAGCTGCTGTGCCGACTGAAGCCCCACGCTATCTTTGTTATTCGCCGCATCCACCGCTTGCTTGGCTGCGGCATAAATCTGCTGAAACGCAATGTCATCGGCCCGCACGGGAAAAGTAATATCGGTACGCTCATCGGCCCGCATGGTGATGTCTTGTTTGGCTCCCACATAGAACTGATCGTCGGGAACGCCTTTCACGATATTGGGCACGGTGGTATCCGGCACTGGCGTTTTCGAGCTATCGGTTCCGCCAAAGATGTAATTGCCGTTGAAGGTTGTGTTCAGCTGATTACCCATCGAGGCTAGCAGGTCTGTGACAATCTGTGGCAGGTTCGAGGTGCCAACCGTAGCGCCGTTCGCACCGATGATGTTGGTTTTGATCTGATCCGCAATGTCGTAGATTTTAGAGAGCGCGGCATCCGCCGTTTGCAGCTTGCTGATATTCAGCTGGTTATTGGTGCCAAATTGCGTGGCGCGGTCGATTTGTGCCTGCACCTGGGCAAAATGTTCCACATCGCCGTTGATACCGGCAAAATCCTTGGATTTGAAGCCGCTCGAAATCTGCGTTTGCAGTTCGCCCAAACGGCTCTGCATGGCCCGCACATCGCCAAGCGTATCATTCAGGAGCGATAAGCTGCCGATGCGGCTACTTGTGGTCATATGCGGTTCTCCCTACCGTTTAGAACGCCTGCAACAGGTCGTCGTACATTTTGTTGACTGTGGTGATGACCCGCGCATTGGCGGAATACGCGTTCTGGAGTGTGACTGTATTGGCCAGCTCCTCATCCAGATTCACGCCGCTCACGGCATCGGCCTTGCTTTTGAAGCCGTCGTAGAGCGTTTTGGCATTGGTCGCGT
>CAZUOS010000149.1:0-4477 GCA_964621415.1 uncultured Azospirillum sp. | reverse complement strand
CGAATGGTCCGTCGGGTGACATCCAGCAGGCCAGCGCGCTGGCCCGCGCCATGGAGCTACCGAAAAACGCCCTCGCCCGCACCTATCGCGTGCGCATTCGCGGCACCCCGATGGAAACGCACTTGAAACAGCTCGCGCGCGGGGTGGTGGTCGAGGAGGTGCGCTACGCGCCCATCACCGTCACCCAGGAAGCAGCGAAAGAAGGCCGCAACCAGTGGCTCACCCTCACCCTGCGCGAGGGGAAAAACCGCGAAATCCGCCGGATTTTCGAGCATTTCGACCTGCCCGTCAGCCGCCTGATTCGGGTGGGCTATGGGCCGTTTTCGCTTGGCACCCTCAAGGCCGGTGCGGTCGAGGAAGTGCCGATGGCGGAGGTGGTACGGCTGATGGAAGGGCTTGCCAAGAGTGGTGGGTAGTGAGTAGTGGGTGGTGCGTTGCCCGCGTCAGCACCACTCACTACCCACCACTCACTACCCACCACACCCCATGCGCATCATCGCCGGACAGTTCAAAGGCCGCAAGCTCTTCACCCCCGAGGACGCGAGCACCATCCGCCCCACGTCCGACCGGGCGCGGGAGGCGATTTTCAACCTGCTGATGCACGGAAAATACGCGGGCGAGGCCATCCGTGATCAGCATGTGGTTGACCTCTGCTGCGGCACGGGGGCGCTCGGGCTCGAGGCGCTGTCGCGCGGCGCACGCATGGCCACTTTTGTCGATCAGGACAAGCGCTCCATCGCGCTCGCCAAACAAAACGCGCTGCACTGCAATATCAGCGCGGCGGCGCATTTTGTGCAATGCAGCGTCAGCCATCTACCCCCGGCGCGCGAACCCGCCGCCCTGGTGCTGATGGATGCCCCCTATGCCACGCCCCTGCTGCCGGATGCCTACACCTCGCTCCGTGCCGGTGGGTGGCTCGCTGCCGGCGCGCTGCTCGCCACCGAGCATCCGTGCAACGCCGAGCCCCCCCTCCTGCCCGACGCAACGCTGCAAGAGGCACGGCAGTATGGCAAAGCGAAATGGTTGATCTATCAGGTCGCTTCCGTTAGTTAAACAGCACATTCCAGAGTTCATTAGCTATATGTCTCGCAACAGCTTGGCCGCACATATCCTCTCCGCTTCTGCCACCATGGTGGGCATTAGCCTAACGGCCGTGGGGCTGGTAAAAATTGTGGAGCAAAGCTCGGGCCCCAGCCATGTGGATGAGCTGTTTTCACTGAACAGCGTGCTGTTTCTGATCAGTGCCACATCATCGTATATTTCCCTTCGCACCCGCAGCGCATCGGTAAGCGAGCGGCTGGAATCCATCGCCGACCGTGTGTTCATGGTGGGGCTGGTGTGTCTGGTGGTGGTGACGGTACTGTTTGCCTACGAGTTAGTATAGGGCACCTCTATGAACCAGATTTTTTGGAGCAGATGCTAGGAACGATGAAAGAAAAAACCGCAGAATAGCAGCGCTATTTGAGGATTTTTTCTTTCATCGTGACAACGAGAGATGCCCAAAAAGGCAGTTAATAGAAGTGCCCGATAGACAGCGCCCGCACAATCGGGCATCCTCGCAAAGATTACCCCCCTTCTCACCCCCACGGAGTGCCCCATGGAATTGTCTGCCATCGTCGTGCTGATTCTTGCTCTTTCGCCCTTTATCTTCTTCACCGTGCAAACGGCGGAAGCCAAGGTAGTCGCCCGCTTCGGTAAGTTTAAGCGCCTGGCGCAGCCGGGGCTGAACTTCAAATGGCCAATCATCGAGACCATCGCCGGACGCATGAGCCTGCGCGTGACGCAGATCACCCTCACCATGGAAACCAAAACCAAGGATAACGTGTTTGTCACCATCCCGATTTCGGTGCAAACGCGCGTGCGCGAAGACCGCGTCTTCGATGCATTCTACAAGCTCGCCAACCCCGTGGCGCAGATTCAGTCCTATGTCGAGCAGGTCATCCTCGGCCATGTGCCAAGCATGACGCTTGACGAAGTCTTCGCCAGCCAATCGGGCATCGCGAATGCGGTGAAGAAGGAGCTGGATACCGACATGAGCGAGTTCGGCTATGAAATCGTCAATGTGCTGGTGACGGACATCGTGCCAGACGCGAAGGTGAAATCGGCGATGAACGACATCAACGCCGCCCAGCGCGAGCAAGTGGCCGCCGCCGCACGCGGAGAAGCCGAGAAGATTCTCGTGGTGAAAAAAGCCGAAGCCGAGGCCGAAAGCAAAGCCCTGCAAGGCGCGGGGATTGCCAACCAAAGGCGCGCCATTGTGGAGGGCTTGCAAACCTCCATCGAGCAGTTCCAGAAGGTAGTGGGCGGCACCACGGCGGGCGAGGTGATGCAGCTGGTGCTCGTCACCCAATATTTCGACACGCTGAAAGCCATTGGCGAAACCAACAAAACCAACACGCTGTTCCTCTCGCACTCGCCGGGAACAGTGAAAGAAGTCTCGGCGCAGATCCTCGAATCCATGATCGGCGCAGGCAAAGTGGGGGCATAACGACGCCCTTTTGCGACTTTAGACCGCTTTCTTTTTCTCGTTCATGGTGCGCATCACCACGCGCAAATCGTTGGAAATCGTCTGCACCTCACGGGCGATACCGTCGGATTTTTGTGTGCTGGCCTCAATCTGGTGAAAGAGCTGCTGCGATTGCTGGATCAGTTGGCTTTGCGCCTTCATTTCCTGAATAATCTGGCTCACACTGTCAGAGAAATGCTTCAGAGCAACGGCGATTTGCTCGGCATTCGTGCGGGTTTTATCCGCAAGCTGGCGCACTTCGCTGGCCACCACCGAGAACCCGCGCCCCGCATCGCCCGCCCGCGCCGCCTCGATCGTCGCATTCAGCGAGAGCAGATTGGTCTGTGCCGCAATTTCGCTGATGATGCGGGTGATTTTCTGCAAATCCGTCGTGGCTTTTTCAATCTGCCCGGTAGTGGTCAGCACCTCTTGCATTTTGTTGGTGCTCGCCACCGCGATGGTGCTGGCTTCGCTCACCGTGTGTTTTTGCTCGCTGGCCCCCGCCGTAATGCTGTTGGCCAAGCGCTCGACAATCCCGCTCAGCCCCTGCAATCGGCGCTGCAGGAAGAAGGACTTAAAGTTCGAGTAATGATAGACGAACTGATCGACATACTCATCCGCCAGATGCTCTCCTTCCTTCAGATGGAAGAAGAAAATCGCCGTCAGGGTCTGGTTGAGGTTCAACCCCAACACTTCGCCGAAGGTCGAGAACCCCACCACCGGCACCGCCTGGAACACGCTAGACATCGACGGCAAATCCGGCGCATTGCACAGCCGCCGCAGGATGCAATCATTCAACCACCCCATCAGCGGAGCCCTTGGCTTTCCTTTCATGAACCGTTCAAAATCGGCCCGCGTATGCGCCACAATTGGTTCCCGTTTGATGAGGATAATTTCCTCTCCCGGAGCGACATCGCAGTAAAAATGCGTGCGCCGGGTGGCCATATCGAATGTCGCGACCGAGCGCACATAAATCTCACCGGCGGTGCGAATGGCGAAGGTATAATTCGCCATGCGCTGCTCCAGCTCCTTCTCGGCGCAGGAAAACTGAGCGCAGAGCGCATCAATCAACGACATCGGCTCCGGGTGCCCTTCCGGCACTACGGTATCCACATAGCGTAACTCCACCGACCCCCGCTCAACCCGGAAACTGGGGCCATTTTCCTCGAAGTTCTGGCTTTTCAGAATGCCAAAGCGCAGCTCGGGAACGAACTTGATAAACGCGATAGAGGCATGTTTTTGCAATAATTTCCGGCCATCATGCACCCAGGTGTCCTTGAAGTCGAACTTACCACCCGCCGAGCCGCCCACAAACAGGCACGGAAAGCGGTTCGAAGAATAAAGCGCATCAAGAAAGAACGACTCCGACGCGCTCAATCCATCGAACAAAATATACGCCAGCGTATCCCGATAATCGATCGGCAACGAAACCTGCGCCTGGCGGATATGCTCGCGAATCCGCGCCACACGGTCCTCCAGCGACAGCACCACCTGCCCACGCTTCAGGTCGTCGCACTCGAGCGGAATCGAAACCACCTCCACAGCCTGCACCGCATCCACACTCACGGCTTGCAGCACGATATTATCCCAGCGCTCCGGCGCTTCGCAATAAATCGCCCCCTCGCCCTCCTGGCACAATTCCCCCGCCGAGCTACACAGCAGCAACCGCGCTGTTGGATACGCCGCGCGCACTGTCTCCGCCACCTTATCCAGCTCCAGATGCGGCGAGACAAACCCAATGAACAACGCCGGCATGAACGGCACCGTTTTCAAATCCACTGTCAGCGCCGTAGCATTGCTGCACACCGTGTAAAAATACTGCTGAGACATCCCACACTCCCTTGGAAGATCATCACTTCTGGTCATTACGCTGCCCCAGTCCACCCATCCTGTCGAACAGTTCAGTTGTATTCCCACCCCCTCAACAACCGCATGCAGCCGAGCGATGTAATTCTGCATCAGCCTGCCCCT
>CAZUOS010000148.1:0-4484 GCA_964621415.1 uncultured Azospirillum sp. | reverse complement strand
CAGGTTGGTAAGCACCTGACGCATACGGCCCGGATCGCCCCAGATGAAGCGCGGCACATCGGCGGGCCAATCCACCAGGATTTCGAGTTGTTTTTTGGCCGCCTGCGGGCGCAGCAGGTTCGCCGTGCTGGTGGCGATTTCATGCAGCGGGTAGGCAATATCCTCGAGCACCAGTGCGCCAGCCTCGATTTTCGAGATGTCGAGGATGTCGTTCAGCAGCACCAGCAGGGTTTCCGCCGAGCCGTTGATGGTGCGCACATACTCGCGCTGTTCATCGTCGAGCGTGGTTTCGCCGAGCAAATGCGCCATGCCCAGCACGCCGTTCATCGGGGTGCGGATCTCGTGGCTCATATTGGCGAGGAAGTCACTTTTGGCTTTGTTGGCCTCTTGCGCTTTGCGCAGACTTTCGCGCAAGTCGGCGGTGAAGCGCACGCGCTCGATCACCTGCGCGATCTGGTTACACACGCTCGCCATGGTTTTGAGCAACGCTTCGTCGGGGATTTGCGAATCCACCGCATAGAACTCGAGCACGGCCGCAGCCTTGCCGCCGATCAGCACCGGGAAGGCGAACGCCGCCTTAAGGCCGCAGGCGCTCGCTTCGGCCTTGCGGGTGTAGGTGCCCGAGCTGCGCACATCGAGAATCCACATCGGTGTGGCATCGGCAAATACTTCGCTGATGAAATCTTCCGTCGGCACGGTCTGCATCGCTTCGGTGGCGGTGCGGAAGGCCGTGGCATCGATGCCGTCGCTCACCACCCAGCAATCGAGGTTTTTCAGGCTTTCCTCAGCCCGATCATAGAGGTAGGCATGCCCCACCTTCCAGCCTGTATAATCGCAGATATTGCGCAGTGCGGCCGTCACCCCCTCTTCCACCGTTTCGGTTTCGTTGGCCGCCGTCGCCACCCGCTGCATCACCTCCATCAGGCGGATTTGCGCCAGCATGGCCAGCAGCCGGGGCCGCGCCTTGAACCAGGTGACCAGCGCCAACCCCAGCGTGATGCCGGTTTCAGCAAGCGCCAGGGCGTAATGCTCGGGGTCCACCTCTCCCACCACCAGCATTTCGAGGTATTGCAGCACATTCAGCAGTACCAGCGCCCCAATCCAGAGGCTCATGAAATGCTGCAGTGCGAGTGTACGAAGATCGGTTTGCATAGCGCCCTCTTCTCCTAATGTTTCGTTGCCGTGGCGACACCCCAGTGATTCAGGGCATCGGTGCGGGTACGACGGGCGCAATCGCCCAGGTAATATTCCATGCTCTCGCGGCGGAAGGGTTTGCCGACAAACCCGCTCGCGCCCAGCGTTAGCGCATGGCAGATGAAATCGAGGTTACGATGGCCGCTGAACATCACCACATAGGCATAGGGGTCGATGGCGCGAATCTGCCGCAACAGCTCGAACCCATTCACCTGTGGCAGGCCGATATCGAGGAACACAATGTCCGGCGCTTCGCCCGTATACCGCGCGAGGGCCTGATCGGCATCGTAGGCAACGCTCAGCTCGTAGCGTGGCAGCAGCACATTACCCACCATACGCACCATGGTCGGGTCGTCCTCCACCAGCAGCACATGCAAATGCGCGCGCCCGCTACGGCGCTTCGCCGCTGCGCGGAATGCCTCGGCCAGTGCGGCGTTGATGGGGAGTGCCTCCTCACGCGTGGTGGTGGTCTCAATCGCAAGGACGGGGCGAATCTCGCCAAGCAGAGCCAGCACTTCGTCGGCCTGCGCACTCAGCGTATAGCTGTGCGAGGTCTCGACCCCCATCAACTGCCCCAGATTGGCGAGACTTTTGGGGTCGAGCGCGCGGCTGATGAGCAGCACTTCCGGGCGCTCGAGAAATACCACATCCACACTGACACCTGCCCATTTGGTGCGAATATCCTCGATGATACCGCTGCGCTGTTGCAGCCAGATTTCCTCTGGCATCTCGGTAAAATAGCCATGCAGCAGGAACCAATGTTCAAAGCTGTGGGCATCGCGCACCAGCGCCTCGCGCAGGCTCGCCAGATATTCTTCGGCCGCACTGCCACTATGAATGTGCATGGGGAACCTCCAGAACAATAGTGGGGCAACGCGAGAGGTAGTCATTCACCCGATCGCGCGAGAAAGGCTTGGCAATGAATCCCCGCGCTCCGTGGCTCATGGCGCGAATCACGTTTTCGCGGTCGCTATTGCCGCTGATCATCACCACATAGGCATCGGGGTCGATGGCGAGGATTTTATCGAGCAATTCGTGGCCGTTCACATCCGGCAGGTTGATGTCGAGGAACACCACATCCGGCACCACCAGCGCATAGCGTTGCAGGGCTTCGTCCGGCTCTCCGACCGAGGTCACATGCATGCGCTTGGGCAGGATATTCTCGAGCAAGCGACGCGAGAACACATCGTCCTCGATAATCAGTAGCTCGGGCGTGCCGCGCCCCTGCCGCGCCTTACGAATCCGCTCCACCTCAATGGTTGATGGCGTGAAGGAAAGGATCTGCGTGCGTTTTTTCAATTGCATCAGACGTTGGGCCTCGGCACGGTCGCGCTGAGCCTTTTCCCGCGCCTGGTCGAGCTTCTGCTGCACCCGCACCAGCACCTGGTTCAGGTCGTAGCGGAACTCGTAGAACTTCAGCACAAACTCGCTACCGAGCGGCAGCAGCGCCCGAAACTCGCGCAGTTGCTTGCCACTCGCCTGCTCCAGCAGGATCACCACATCCCCATCGCCCAGCACGAACATCTGGGCATCGCCCGCCGCTTCGGGGAAGGCATGTTCGGCAGCCTCGAGCAGCTCGGTTGGACTTGGGCGCAGCTCGGCATCCACCTCGCTGTAGCGCAGCTCGATCGCGCGGGGGGTTTTCTCCACATGGCGCAGCGACTCGAGCTTGCGCATCAGGGTGACATCGGCATGTTCTTCAATGACTATCATACAACACCTATGGGTTCATTTCTGTCCTTCTCTCAGCACCCGGCGTGCCAAGTTTTTATTATTATATTTCAATAGCTAATGTACTTTGCGTCGCAGCATTTTCTCGTTCAGAGAATGAAAGTGGGAATTGTTCTGGAAATGAGAGCGCCGCTCGGGCAGTATGCGCGGGCCTATGCACAACCCCTTCCGCCAGCCCGAACTACCCCTCCAGCTCACGCTCGAAGCGCCCCCCGCGACGCTCGACATCCTGGAACTGCGGCTGGAGGAGGTCGCCCTGGCGCTCACCCGCCCGGTGAACCCGGCGACACCCCACCTCACCGCGCTGGTGGATGATAAAACCCTGCCCGAGATCGAGCGCATCGCCGAAGCGGTGGGCGGCGACAGCATCCGCATTCATGCCGAAAAGCTCGCCGCGATCGACTGGGTGACGCAGGTGCAGAAAGATTTCCCCGCCTTTCAGCTGGGCCAGTTTTACGTCTATGCCAGCCACGCTGCCGAACCGCTGCCCCTGAACCTTCACCCGCTGCGGATCGATGCCGTCGCCGCCTTCGGCACGGGCGAGCACGACACCACCGCCGGCTGCCTGCTGGCGCTTGCCGCCATCGCCCAGCGCGATGCCCATGTGGTGCGCGTGTTGGATATGGGCTGCGGCACCGCCATTCTCGGCATCGGCGCCGCACGGCTGTGGAAGGCTGCGCGCATCACCGCCTGCGACAACGACCCCGTAGCCGTGCGCGTCAGTGCCCATAACGTGGCGGTGAACCGTGTCGCCGCGCGCACTCGCACCTGGGTGAGCGACGGCTATCGCCACCTGCCCATTCGCCGCTTGCCCAAGCAGCAGGTGGTGGTGGCCAATATCCTCGCCAAACCGTTGATGCGCATGGCCCGCGATGCGGCGCACATGCTCGCCCCCGGTGGCACGCTCATTCTCTCGGGCCTGCTGCATTCGCAGGAGAATATGGTTCTCGCCGCCCACCGCGCCCAGGGGCTTCGCCTGCGCTATCGCCTGCGTCGGGGCAAATGGAGCATTCTGGTGTTGCAGTAGCTTGCCTGAGAAGCGCGAACGCGCTATACACGCCCCCCACCCACCCCCGAGACCTTCATGCGCGCGTTTTTCCTCCTCTTTCCCCTGCTGATGGCCAGCGCCAGCGCGCTTGCTGCGGCTAAAACCTATCAGGTCACCGGCACCGTCGTCGCCCTGACGGATAGCGTCATCACCCTCGAGAAAAACAAGGAAACCTGGGAAATCAACCGGGCCAGCGCCGCCAAACTGCCCGAGGGCACCAAGGTCGGCTCCACCGTCACCATCCATTACAGCATGGCCGCTGCCGCGTTCGAGGATAAGACCCCCGCGCCGCCAGCACCACCACCCGCCGTGGCCGAAGCGAAAAAGCCGGAAGCGGCCACCCCCGCTGCGCCCGCTGCCCCCGTCGCTGCCCCGGCGAAGGCTGTTGCCAGCGCCGCTTCTGCCCCCGCCGAGAAAAAACCAGTGGCCGCCCCAGCCAAACCCAAACACAAGCGCGCCGCGCACAAAGCCGCTGCCAGCCCGAAAAAGCCTACCCCAAAAAACACCCTAA
>CAZUOS010000147.1:3054-4524 GCA_964621415.1 uncultured Azospirillum sp. | reverse complement strand
TGAACGCCTGGCGCGTTGCCTATTGGAACCAGTTTGGCCGCCCGAAGGTGACGCCCGCATACAACCTCGCGCCGGTGGAGACGTGGTGGGAGAAGGGAGAGGTCAGAGGTCAGAGGTCAGAGGGCAGAGGTCAGAGGTCAGAGGCCAGAGGTCAGAGGCCAGAGGCTAGGGCAACGATTCCAGAGCCTCTAACTCCCCCCTTGAGGGGGAGTCGACGCGCTCCTTCAGCGCGTCGGTGGGGGGATATCCACCCACGAATTTTACCCCCCACCAAAATCGCGAAGAGCGATTTTGACTCCCCCTCAAGGGGGGAGTTAGAGGCTCTCGAATCGTCGCCCCCTTCCCTGACCTCTGACCTCTGGCCTCTGGCCTCTCTCTCCCAGCCTCTGACCTCTACGGGAGGCCGCGCATGACCGCCTATCTCCTCCGCCGCATGCTGCTGATGATCCCGACGCTGCTCGGCATTTTGCTGATTAATTTCGCCATTGTGCAGGCCGCCCCCGGCGGGCCGGTGGAGCAATTGATGGTGCAGCTCACCACGCCCGGTGGCCATGGCGCGGCGGATCGGGTAGCGGGTGGGGGCGATATGGCGGCGAGCGCCGTGACCACCACCAGCGGCGGCGCGTCGTCCTATCGCGGTGCGCTCGGGATTGATCCCGACCTCATCGCCCAGCTCAATAAGCAATATGGCTTCGACAAGCCCGCGCCCGAGCGCTTCTGGATCATGCTGAAACAATATGCGCGGTTCGATTTCGGCACCAGTTTTTTCCGCGATGTGCCAGTGGTGACGTTGATTGCGCAGAAGCTTCCCGTCTCGATTTCGCTCGGACTCTGGACGACGCTCATCGTCTATCTCGTGTCGATTCCGCTCGGCATCCGCAAGGCCGTGCGCGATGGCTCCGCGTTCGATGTCTGGACATCGGCTGTTATCGCCATTGGGCAGGCGGTGCCGGCGTTTTTGTTCGCCGTGCTGCTGCTGATTTTGTTTGCGGGTGGTAGCTATTTTCAGTGGTTTCCGCTGCGCGGGATTGTCTCGGAAGGTTGGAGTGACCTGCCGCTTGGTGCCAAAATCCTTGATTATCTCTGGCATATGGTGCTGCCCATCACGGCGATGGTGGTGGGCGGATTCGCGAGCCTGACGCTGCTTACCAAAAACTCCTTCATTGAGGAAATCAGCAAGCAATATGTGATGACCGCGCGCGCCAAGGGCTTGAGCGAGGCCCGGGTGCTTTATGGCCATGTGTTCCGCAACGCCATGCTGATCGTGATCGCAGGGCTGCCCGCCGCTATCCTCGGCATTCTCTTCACCGGCTCGATGTTGATTGAGGTGATCTTCTCGCTGGATGGCCTCGGCCTGCTCAGCTTTGAATCGGCCCTGAGCCGTGATTACCCGGTGATGTTCGGCAGCCTCTTCATCTTCACCCTCATCGGGCTAGTGCTGAAGCTCATCAGCGACGTGACCTATATGCT
>CAZUOS010000147.1:1898-2954 GCA_964621415.1 uncultured Azospirillum sp. | reverse complement strand
GCTCTGGAATCTGCGGACAATCCCCTGGCCTCTGGCCTCTGGCCTCTGGCCTCTTCCTCCCGCTTTAAAGCCAACCGTCGCGGCTATTACGCGGCAGTGCTGCTGGTGCTGCTATTCACGCTCAGCCTATTTGCAGAGCTACTGGCGAATGATCGTCCGCTGCTCGTTTCCTACAAAGGGCACCTGCTGTTTCCGGCCCTTTTCACCTACACCGAGAAAGACACATTCGGCGGCGCGCTCGAGAGCGAGGCGGATTACACCGACCCGTGGGTGATCGGCGAAATCCGCGCCCATGGCTGGATGCTCACCGCGCCGATCCCCTACGATTACCGCAGCATTAATTTCCATATTGCGCGCGCTCCCGCCGCGCCATCGGCCGAAAACTGGCTGGGGACGGATGACCAGGCGCGCGACGTGCTGGCGCGGATTCTCTATGGGTTTCGCATCAGCATGGGGTTTGCGATGGTGCTGATGGCGATGGCCAGTGTCATCGGCATTACGGTGGGTGCGGTGTCGGGCTATTTCGGCGGTACGCTCGATATCGTGTTGCAGCGCATCATCGAGATTTGGGAAGGCCTCCCCATGCTGTTCCTGCTGATTATTCTCTCCGCCATGGTGACGCCGAGTCTTCCTTGGCTGTTCGCCATTATCTTGCTGTTTCGCTGGATGGCGCCGGTGGATCTGGTGCGCGCGGAATGCCTGCGTGTGCGCAATTTCGACTATGTGCGGGCCGCCCGCGCGCTCGGGCTTTCGGAGCTTACGATTTTGCGTCGCCATGTGTTGCCAAACGCGCTGGTTTCGGTAGTCACCTATTTGCCGTTTTATATCACTGGCGTCATCACCACGCTCACCTCGCTCGATTTTTTGGGCTTCGGGTTGCCGCCCGGTTCGGCATCGCTCGGCGAGCTATTGGCGCAGGGAAAAAACAACCCGCAATCGCCCTGGCTTGGTATCATTGGCTTCCTCACGCTCGCCATTACGCTCACCCTTTGGGTGTTTGTGGGCGAGGCCGTGCGCGATGCGTTTAATCCGCGGAAGGTGGGGAGGTAGGAAGTG
>CAZUOS010000147.1:0-1798 GCA_964621415.1 uncultured Azospirillum sp. | reverse complement strand
GCGCGCGGAGAGGTGCTCGCGATTGTTGGCGAATCCGGTTCAGGGAAATCTCTCACCGCGCAGGCGATTTTGCAGCTATTACCAGGTAACGCGCAGGTGAGCGGAAAAATTGCGCTCTACACGAACCACGAACCACGAACCACGAACCACACGGCCCTCCGTGGGCGCGACGTGGGAATGATTTTTCAAGAGCCGATGACGGCGCTGAACCCACTGCATCCGGTGGGCGGGCAGATTATCGAAGGCTATTGCTTGCACCAGCGCGTTGCGCCAAAATCTGCCGCAGCGCAGCAAAAATTGTTGCAGCTTTATGAGGCGGTGGGGTTGCAGCATCTCGCGTCGCTTGGCAGCCTTCGCTGCGACGCGAATCAAAGAACTACGTCGCTTGGCAGCCTTCGCTGCGACGTAAATAAAAAAACTACGTCGCGAGGCAAGATCTACCCTCACCAGCTTTCGGGCGGCGAGCGCCAACGGGCGATGATCGCCATGGCGATGGCGAACGACCCGGCTTTGCTGATTGCGGATGAGCCGACGACGGCGCTCGATGTCACGCTGCAAGTGCAGATTTTGGCACTGCTGAAACAGCTTCAGCGTGAGCGCAACATGGGGATGATTTTTATCACCCACGATCTTGAGGTGGTGCAGCATATTGCCGACCGCGTGGTGGTGATGCGTGCGGGTGAAATTGTCGAAGAGGGTGCAGTGCAGCAGGTGTTTTCGAACCCGCAGCATGACTATACCAAAATGCTGCTGGCAGCGGGGGTGAGTGGTGAGCCTGCACCGCTTGCCGCGGATGCCGCACCGGTGCTTTCCTGCGAGCATCTCGCCGTGCGCTTCCCCATCAAAAGTCCGTTTTTGCGCCGCAATATAGGCTATGTCGAGGCGGTAAAATCCGCACAATTTTCGCTGCGTGCGGGCGAGACGCTCGGGGTGGTGGGGGAGTCTGGCTCGGGCAAAAGCTCGCTCGGCTATGCGCTGCTGCGTTTGGGCCCGAGCGAAGGGCCAATCGTTTTTCTGGGGGATCGACTGGATCAGAAGGATAAGCGCGCGCTTCGCGCTTCCCGCCGCGATATGCAGATGGTGTTTCAGGACCCGTTCAGCAGCCTGAATCCACGCATGACGGTGCGTGAGATCATTGGCGAAGGCTTGCGTCTGCATGAGCCACAGGCAAACGATCACGAAGCCCGCATCCTTGATATTTTGGCGCAAGTGGGCCTCACGCCCGCAATGCTCGGCCGCTATCCGCACGAGTTCTCGGGTGGTCAGCGTCAGCGCATTGCGATTGCGCGTGCTATGGTGCTGCGGCCAAAGCTGGTAGTGCTGGATGAGCCGACTTCGGCGCTTGATCGTTCGGTGCAAAAACAAGTGCTCGCGCTGCTTTCCGAGTTGCAGCAAAGCCATGGTGTCGCCTATATCTTCATCAGTCATGATTTGCGCACCGTGCGCGCCGTCGCCCATCAGCTGATGGTGCTGAAGCGCGGCGAGGTGGTGGAGCAGGGCGCTGCGGCGGGTATTTTTGCTGCGCCGCAACATGAATACACGCAACGGCTTTTTGCTGCAGCATTCGGGGCAGTGAGGAGTTGAGGAATTGAGGAATTGGAGAAGAGAAACGATTCCAGAGCCTAAAGCTCCCCCCTTGAGGGGGAGCCAAAACCCGCTTGGGTTTTGATGGGGGGTACGTAGCCGCACGCTCAGCTGCTGAGTATGTTGCTAAGCACCCCCACCAAATCGCTGAAGAAGCGATTTGGCTCCCCCTCAAGGGGGGAGCTAGAGGCTCTGGAAACTCAGCCATTTCCTC
>CAZUOS010000146.1:0-4530 GCA_964621415.1 uncultured Azospirillum sp. | reverse complement strand
GACGATAGCCCCGCTATCGTCGGCACGTCTCGTCGAACTGGGCAAAGATTTTCTCCAGCAACAAACTGGCAAATGATTTGTTCAAAGGACTATATCACCGCAGCGCGCTGAGTTGCCCGGTTTCAGGCGCAATGCTGTGCCAGTGTGGGGCCTCGAAACGGAGCACGGCGCAGGCCGAGGTGGGGAACTTCAGCAGCATGCGATCCGCATCCGCAGGGTTGGCGAAACGGCCCGCCAGCAGCCCGAGCAGCGCATGCAGGCCAGGGTTGTGCGCAAGCACTGCTAAGGTGGTGACGGTATCATCCATCGTTTGAATCTGGTGCAGCAACTCGCCCGGCATGGCGAGGTAAAGCTTGTCGCTGAGGATGGTCGGTGTATTGCCTAGCTGAAGATGCGCAAGGGTTTCGCGGGTGCGGCGGGCGGTGGAACAGAGGATGAGATCGGGGTGCAGGCCCTCGGCTCGCAGCCAGGCACCCAGGCCCTCAGCATCGGCCACGCCACGTGCGGCCAGCCCGCGTGCATGGTCGCCGCCGGGGTCGTCCTCCACCGCTTTGGCATGGCGGATGAGCAGTAGTTGGCGGTTGGGTTGGGTGTGGGATTCCATCGCCCCAGCATAGCGTGTTGCGCGCGGGATGCAAGATAGGCACGGTGGTTCAATCCTCTCCCGCTCGTCTTTTGGTGATTTTTGGCTGCATATTTCAGGCTGATTCTTGAAATAGTGTGACTATTCCTGCAAATCAGCCTGAAATTTTCGCTCAAAAATCCCTCAAAATGCCGAGCGGAAGAGGATTGAACCACCGTGCCTAGGCGCGCGGGGCGACGGCTTTTTTCAGCCAGCGGGCGTATTCCTCTTCGCCCCACTGGCCTTCGGCGAGGGCAATCATGGCGAGGTATTTGTCTTCGCGCGATGCTTGAATATCGAAACCGTTGCGCATGAGAAACAGGCGTGCGGCGATATAGGCGGTGCGCTTGTTGCCATCGATGAACGGATGGTTTTTAGCAATGCCGAACGCGTAGGCAGCGGCAAGCATGGTCAGCTCAATGTCCGGCGTGTAGGCAAACGCATGGCGCGGGCGAGCAAGCGCCGATTGCAGCAGGCCAAGATCGCGCACGCCTTCGAGCCCGCCATGCTCGGCCAGCTGGCGCTGGTGGATCGCGAGGAGGACGTCTTCCTCTACCCAGATGGGTTCGATATTAGTGAGGTTTTCCATGGCTATTGCGCCAACTGACGCAGCACGTCACGGTCTTCGCGCATCACCAGTTCGGCCAGTTCCATCTGTTTCACAAACTCGGGGTCGTGGGCACGGATGGTGATGCCATCGGGTGTTTCGGTAATCACCAGCGCGTCGCCCTTGCCCACGCGCAGCTTGGCCAGCACCTCTTTCGAGAGGATAACCCCTAGCGAGTTGCCGATTTGTGAGACTTTGGTGTGTTGTAGCATGACGCGCCCTCCGATGTTATAACGCATGTTATACTAACGGGTAGGAAAAAGCAATGCCAGCATTGCCGTTGCCATGATTGTGTTCCGGTGCGAATTAGGATAGAACGGACGGTACATATTTTTTCTGATAGATTCAAAGACCTTATACCATTTAACGATTGACGTGCGGATGAAAGTGGAGCGTCATTGCGAGCGGAGCGAAGCAATCCAGCATAGAGTTTGTAGCTGGATTGCTTCGCTCCGCTCGCAATGACGGATCGCCATAATTACAGTACGTTGATTGCAAAAGGGTATTATACCCCACGCGCGGTAGCCCCATGAACAAACCCAAACTGCCCTTGCCCGCCCTCGACCCCGCGCAGGTGAAACAGCATTTTTCCAAGCCGGAGCAGCGTTACCTGAACCGCGAGCTTTCTTGGCTGGCGTTCAACACCCGCGTGCTGGAGGAGGCGCAGAACCGCGCCAACCCATTGCTCGAGCGGGTGAAGTTTCTCTCCATCTGTGCGGGGAACCTCGATGAGTTCACCATGGTGCGCATCGCCGGGTTGATGGATCAGGTGGCGCATGGGGTGCATACGGCCTCGGCCGATGGACTCAGCCCCATTCATCAACTGCATGCGATTCAGAAAAGTGCGAGCGCGCTGATGGCCGAGCAGCAGGCCTGTTGGCGTGGCTTGCGGGCGGAACTGGCGGGCGAGGGCATTCATGTGCTGCCGCCCGAGAAATTGCCCAAAGCCCTGAGCAAGGCCGAGCTTGCCAGCTTGCGGGCGCATTTCACGGCGAATATTTTTCCGCTGCTGACTCCGATGGCGGTTGATCCGGCGCACCCGTTTCCGTTCATTCCGAACCTTGGGATGGTGCAGGTGCTGGAGCTTTCGCCGCCGCGCCGACCGGGTAAGCGTATGCTGGCGCTGGTGCCATTTCCCTCGTCGCAGCCGCGTTTCATTCGGCTTGAGGGCGGCAAGGGCGTGCGCCTTATCGCGCTCGAGGAGGTGATTGCGCTGTGCTTCGATGCGCTGTTCCCGGGCTTCACGCTGCATCACTCGGGCCTCTTCCGCATGGTGCGCGACTCTGACCTCGAGATTGAGGAGGAGGCCGAGGATTTAATGCGCAACATGGACATCGCGGTGAAGAAGCGCCGCTATGGCCGCATTGTGCGGGTGGGCACCACCAAAGAAGTGCACACGAAATTGCTGCATTTTATGCTCGAGCATCTGCCTGCGGATGCGGCCGATGTGATGGAAGTGGATGGCTTGGTGGGCCTCACGCAGCTGGCTGAGCTTTACGACCTGCCGCGGCCCGACCTCAAGTTTGCGCCGTTCAAGGTGCGCTTCCCCGAGCGTATCAACGATTTTGGCGGCGATTGCTTTGCGGCGATTCAGGCAAAGGATATTGTGGTGCATCACCCGTATGAAAGTTTCGACGTGGTGGTGCAATTCCTCGAACAGGCGGCGCGCGATGCGAACGTGGTCTCGATCAAGCAGACGCTTTATCGCACCAGCCACGATTCGCCGATTGTGAAGGCGCTCATCGAGGCTGCCGAAAATGGCAAGACGGTGACGGCACTCGTCGAGCTGAAAGCACGCTTCGACGAGGAAGCGAACATCCGCCTTGCTCGCAGCATGGAGCGCGCCGGGGTGCAGGTGGTGTATGGGTTTGTCGAGATGAAAACCCATGCAAAATTGTCGCTCGTCACCCGGCGCGAGCATGGGAGCCTGCGTTCTTACGCGCATTTCGGCACCGGCAACTATCACCCGGCGACAGCAAAGGTGTATACGGACCTTTCGTTTTTCACCTCGGATGCCGACCTCTGCCAGGATGCGGGCTATGTGTTCAACTACATCACCGGCTATGCGAAACCGGCGAAGTTTAAGAAGCTCGCCGTGGCGCCGCTCAACTTGCGAAAAACGCTGATGAAGCTCATCGCTGTTGAGATGGAGCATGCGCGAAACGGCCAGCCTGCGACCCTTTGGGCGAAGCTCAATGCGCTGGTCGATGAAGAGATGATCGATGCGCTCTATGCGGCGAGCCAAGCGGGCGTGAAGATCGAGCTGGCGGTGCGCGGGATTTGTTGCCTACGGCCGGGGATTCCTGGGTTTTCGGAAAATATTCGGGTGAAGAGTATGGTAGGAAGATTCCTCGAACATGCGCGGATTTATTGCTTTGGCAATGGCCATGCGCTACCGTCGCCACAGGCGAAGCTTTATATTGCTTCGGCAGATTGGATGGCGCGCAATTTCGACCGTCGGGTGGAGGTGATGGTGCCGATCGAGAACGCGACGGTGCATCGCCAGATCCTCGACCAGATTATGGTGGCAAACCTGAAGGACGAACGCCAGAGCTGGGCCCTCGCTGCGGACGGCAGCTATGCGCGCTTGCCGCATCACGAGCACTCCTTCGCCGCGCATGATTATTTTATGCATAACCCGTCGCTTTCGGGGCGGGGGAAGGCGCTGGCGCAGATTGGGGCCTCGGAGGAAGCGGCCGCAGAGCATCGTAAAAAACTGCCTTCGGGCCGTAAACATTCTAAGTCTGTGCATCCATGACCATCACCTATAACATTCCCCATGCCGATCACCCCAAGGGGTTGATTGCGATTATCGATATCGGCAGCAACTCGGTGCGCATGGTGGTGTATCATGCGCTCAAACGTGTGCCGTTGCCGGTGTTCAACGAGAAATATATGTGCGCGTTGGGCAAGGGGCTGGCTAAAACGGGCAAGCTCAACCCATCGGGCGTGAAGGAGGCGGAGAAAGCCATCGCCCGGTTTTTGCTGATGGCGCGGCGCCTGGAGGTTGCGAGCCTTGATATTCTTGCGACGGCGGCGGTGCGCGATGCCAGCAATGGTGCGGCGTTTGTGGCAGGGCTTGAGGCGCAGTTCGGCATTGCGGTAACGGTCATCAGCGGCGAGCGCGAGGCGGAGCTCGGGGCGAAGGCGGTGCTCTCTTCGTTCCACGAGCCGTATGGCATTGCGGCCGATCTCGGCGGTGGGTCGATGGAGCTGGCCATGGTCGAGCGTAGTGCGGTTGGTGCGCGCGCGAGCTGTCATCTTGGCGGGTTGCGCATTCTCGATGCGACGGATGGCAAGC
>CAZUOS010000145.1:0-4544 GCA_964621415.1 uncultured Azospirillum sp. | reverse complement strand
AGGGGATTAGGTGCGGCCACCATTCGACCATCTTAGCCGCGGAACCGGCCCTAGCCAAGCTCCTGGGCGTGGAAGGCGATGAGGGTTTCGATGGGGGTGGCGGGGTCGATGGGTTCGACATTCAGCCGTTTGATGGGGTGATGGGCGCCATACGTATCGGCGCGGAAGCTATCCATCAGGGCGAAATGCTGCACGTTGCTGAAGCTCATTTCTGCCGCGTGCTGCCATTGCGCGGTCATCATCCCGCGTCCCTCCTGCAGCAGGCCGTTGAAGCTGAGGCCCCAGCTGGCGGCGTGTTCCACCCGGTCTTTGATGAGCAGATGGGTGGGGTGGGCGCGTAGCTCGCGGATGAGCCGTTGGCCCTTGCCGTTTTTAAGGGTGAGGCGGACGCCGTCGCCATTGATCTCTCGTACGCGGCAAGCGGGGGCAAGGCCTTCGGCAAAGGCAGGTTCGGGCGAGTAGGAGAGCGGGTCCTGGCGCACATAAGGTACGTTATGGGCGATCGGCTCGCGCAGGCTATCCACCCGGCGGCGGGTGGGTGGGTTGAGGCTGTAGGTGCCCGAGTCGCACAGGAAGTTGACGCCATACGTCCAGACATCGAGATGCAGATGGTCGAACTGAACCGTGGGGCAGAAATCGGTGGGGTATTTGACATAGGCGCGGTAGCGCGGCTGGTCGAACAGCAGCAGGCCGAAGGCCGCGAAATGCTGTAGCCCCTCGGGGTGAGGGCGGGCGACATAACGCGGGGCGAGGCCGAATAGCCAGGTGACGTCCGCCGCGCGGATGGCGCGTTGCGGCGCCGTGAGGCCAAAGGCGCTGGTGAGGAAGAGGAGCGAAGGCTCGGCCGCTGCGAAGGGGGCATATTGCAGGACGGGCAAGGTGCCATCCACCGTGCCGATGAGGGGGATCTCGCCCGAGAGTGGTTCGATCACGGCTTCGAGGAAGCTGGCCATGCGCGTGGCGAGGCCGAGCAGCTCGGCGCTCTCCAGCCGTTTGAGGCCGCTCGCCCCATCCAGCCATTTGGCGATGGCGAGCAGGTCGCAGCATTCACGGTGCACGAGCAGGCTGTCGCTGCGGACGGCACCGTCGGGCAGGATCAGCGCGCGCAGGACGCGCAGCAGCCCATATTCCAGCTCGGCGATTTCGGTGCCGCGCGGCAGGGGGGCTTGCTCGCTGCGCAGGAAGGCTGCGCCATAAAGCAGGAATACCCGCTCGGCCAGGCGGTGATGCCTGGGCCGCATGGGCGCAACCGACTGCGAGGCCATCACCCGTCGCCAGCTTTCGCGGATGAGGTCGAGCAATTGCGGCGTGGCCTCCATGCCCAGATGCGCGTGCAGTACGTAGTGTGCCAGCAGCAGGTTCAGGCCGCGTAGCGCCACCTCGCGCGGGTTGGCCCAGTTGACCCCGGACTGGTAGCCGTTTTCGTGGAGCCAGTGGCTGGTGAGCTGGTCGAGCCGTGCGAGATAGACCTGCCGCGCCTCGGGCGGGGTGAGGGCGGCCGCCACGGCCAGCTCGACCACAAAACGCAGGCGCGAAAGCTCCCAGGTGTGGCGCACGTCCTCGCCGACGGTCTCATCAATCGGGATGCGGGCAAAATGCTGGGTGACACTGCGCGCATAGATGCCTTTGAACCATAGCGGCAGCAGGTTTTCGCTTTGCAGCGGGCCGAAAAACGGGCGGAACCGGCTTTGCACGATTTCATCAGCGCGGCTGGTGATGTGTTGCAGCAGGGCTTCGGGCACTGCGGGCACGGGGCGGGGCGCACCGCCTTGCCAGAGGGGCTTGGGAAACGGCACGTCCTGCGCGGGCAGGGTGCGCTCGTAATAGCCTTCGGCCAGCTGGCGCTGATAGCGCCGTCGCGCCAGCCAGCGCGCGCTGTTGCGACAGACGCGTTTGATGAAGCTTGCTCCCATGGTGCTCAGCGTGGCTGAGGGTAGCCGGAGGCGCAAGTTCTGGCATCAATTTATGGCATCGGAGGGCCAGATTTTGAGGCGGCATGGCAAAAGGCTCACAAAATCTATCGATTCATTTCATTGCCTAACGCCCGCGCCGGGGTTAGAAGCAAGGGATGAGCACACGTAAATATTTTGGCACGGATGGCATTCGTGGCACCGCCAACCGCTTTCCGATGACCGCCGACATCGCCCAGCGCCTTGGCATGGCAGCGGGGCATTATTTCAACCGTGGCGGCCATCGCCACCGCGTGTTGATTGCGAAAGACACCCGCCTTTCCGGCTATATGATCGAGAATGCGCTCACCTCGGGCTTTCTCGCCATGGGCATGGATGTGCTGCTGGTGGGGCCGATGCCGACGCCAGCCGTCGCCTTCCTCACCCATGCCATGCGCGCCGATCTCGGGGTGATGATTTCCGCCTCGCACAACCCCTATACCGATAATGGC
Source organism: uncultured Azospirillum sp. (assembly GCA_964621415.1). Taxonomy (GTDB): domain Bacteria; phylum Pseudomonadota; class Alphaproteobacteria; order Rickettsiales; family UBA3002; genus QFOX01. Next base: position 2,143 of record CAZUOS010000145.1, on the reverse strand, counting down.
CTGAAGCTGTTCGGGCCGGATGGCTATAAGCTCTCGGACGAGGTGGAGCTTGAGATTGAGTCGCACATGGATGACGACATGAGCGCGCGCCTTGCGGCGCCGGAGAAAATCGGCCGCGCCAAACGGCTCGACGATGCGCCGGGGCGGTATATCGAGTTCGTGAAATCGACCCTGCCGAAGCATCTGCGCCTCGATGGCATGAAGGTCGTGATCGATTGCGCGAATGGTGCGGGTTATCAGGTGGGGCCGATTATTCTGCAGGAGCTGGGGGTGGAGGTGATCCCCATCCATGTGGCGCCGAATGGCGAGAACATCAATAAGGAATGCGGCTCGACCCACCCGGCGTCGCTGGCCGAAGCGGTGCTGCGCGAGGGGGCGGATCTTGGCCTGGCGCTCGATGGCGACGCAGATCGTATCGCTGTGGTGGATGAGTTGGGCCAGGTGCAGGACGGCGATCAGCTGATGGCGATGCTCGCGGATTATGCGCGCCGCCACGGCACGTTGCGCGGGGATGGTATCGCCGCGACACAGATGAGCAATCTCGGCCTCGAGACGTTTTTGCGGGCGCGTGGGCTGAAGCTCTATCGCACCAAAGTGGGCGACCGCTATGTGATGGAAGCGATGCGTAACCATCGGCTCAATATCGGTGGTGAACAATCCGGCCATTTGATTCTGGGCGATTATGCCACCACCGGCGACGCGTTGATCGCCGGGTTGCAGCTGCTGGCGGCGGTGCTGGAATCTGGCAAACCGGCGAGTGCGGCGCTCTGCTGCTTTACCCCGGTGCCACAGATTTTGCGCAATGTGCAGTTCACCGGTAGCTCGCCGCTGATGCGTGATGCGGTGCAGCAAGAAATTGCTGCGATGCAGCGTAAGCTCGGGACGCAGGGCCGCGTGTTTGTGCGTGCCTCGGGCACGGAGCCGCTGGTGCGCATCATGATCGAGGGCGAGGACCGTGCCGCCATTGAGGCCATGGCCGAGTCGTTAGCTGCCTTGATGCAAGCGGCGTAGCAAGCCTCTACGGGAGCGGAACCATTGCAATCCAGTGAAAATCGAACGCCGGAGCAGGGGCGCATGATGGCACCTAGGGGCCGTGTGCTCATCGTGGCGGGGTCGGATTCCGGCGGGGGCGCGGGGATTCAGGGCGACATCAAAACCGTGAGCGCGCTTGGCGGTTATGCGATGACCGCCATCACGGCGTTGACGGCGCAGAACACGCAAGGCGTGTTTGGCATTCACCCCGTGCCGGAGGATTTTATTGCGCAGCAAATGCGCTGTTGCCTGGAGGATATTGGGGCGGATGCGATCAAGACCGGGATGCTGCATTCGGCAGCGGTGATCGGAACTGTGGCGGCCGAATGCCGCGCCCCCGGCGTGCGTGGTCTGCCGCTGGTGGTCGACCCCGTGATGGTGGCGAAAGGGGGCGCGCCGCTATTGGCGCAAGCGGCCCTTTCGGCGCTGAAATCCGAGCTGATTCCGCTGGCTACCGTGCTCACGCCGAACCTGCCCGAGGCGGCATGGTTGCTGGGTCATCCGGTGGAGGAAACTGCCCTCGAGGCGGCGGCGTGCGCGCTGTTGGATTTGGGCGCGCAGGCGGTGTTGCTGAAAGGCGGGCATGGCACGCGCGAGGTGTTGACCGATCTGCTGGTGACGCGGGATGGGCTGCGGCTCACGCTTACGGCACCGCGCGTGGCAACGCGCCACACGCATGGAACGGGCTGCAGTTTTGCCTCCGCCATCGCTGCGGGGTTGGCGCAGCGGCTGACGCTCGAAGCGGCGGTTCGTCGTGCCCATGCGTATGTGCAAGCGGCCATTGCCCGCGCGCCTGGCTTGGGGGCGGGCAATGGCCCACTCGGGCATTAGATAGCTAGATGCCCTTCTTCCCGCGGGCGACGGAGGCGACGCCGGTGCGGCAGACTTCGACCAGCCCGAGCGGCTTCATCAGGGCAATAAAGTTGTTCACCTTCTCGGTGGTGCCGGTGATTTCAAACACGAAGCTCTCGTTGCCGGTATCGACCGGTTTGGCGCGGAAGATGTCGGCAATGCGCAAGGCTTCACTCCGTTCATCGCCCAGGCCCTCGACCTTTACCAGCGCCAGCTCGCGCTCGACAAACGGGCTTTCGACCGTGAGATCATGCACTTT
>CAZUOS010000144.1:0-4583 GCA_964621415.1 uncultured Azospirillum sp. | reverse complement strand
CGGTCGTAGGGTTCTGCACCCCCGGCCTCCCGGTCAGCCAATAGTGACCAACAAAGGTCGGGACGTCGCCAACCGCACCGAGCCTGATCTCTGCTGGCAGCGGGATGTCGGGTATCCGCGCACGCTCAGCATCTGGCACGAGCGCCGCCGCACGGTAGTCGGCCGCGGCCTCGTCCCACCAGCGCACGCGGATGTCCCGGCGCTCGATGCCGCTCGGGTCAAGGAAGCTGAAGCCTTCGGGCAGGCGAATTTCCCATCCCTTGGTCACTGCTTCCATGTCCCTCCACGGAGCAGAACCCTTGCGGAATGATTCCACCATGAAGCCTTCGTCAATCTGCCCCTTGTCATCCATTGCCGCACGGACCCGCGCGACGCTGTCCGGATTCCACCAGGCGTGACACGCGCGCAGGTCGCCGAGATCGAGGAACGGCGGCAGGGTCTTGAACCATTCCACCAACTCCAGGTGCAACGGTGAGTCGATGCCGACCTGCTCGAGGAATGCCTTGTGCTGATAGGTCTTGTTCGCCGATCGCGGGCGCAGCCAGTCGCCGCCCTCCGGATCCCGGCTGCCATAGCCGATGGCGTTCCACTCGTGGTTGCCCATGATCGAGCGGGCGCTGCCCGCCTCAATCATGTCACGGACGATGGTCAGAACTTCGACCTGTCCGGGCCCGCGGTCGATGAGGTCACCAAGGAAGAGCGCCATCCGTTGCTGCGGGTGACGCCAGGCACCATCCTTGACCCGGTAGCCCAGCTTCTTGAGCAGTGCTTCGAGCTTGCCGATCTGCCCGTGTACATCGCCGATGATGTCGTAGCCCATGATCACCTCCGATAGTTAGTTGCATTACGCTACTAACTATATAGAAGTTAGTTGTAAAAGGCAACTAAGTTATCTATCCTTAGGCTCAAATGATCAAAACGCCCCCCCTTAAACAGCACCCGATGCCTTTCACACGCATCGAGCTGGCGATCCTGTCGATCATCGACGACCAGCTGATGGTTCTGATTGGTCGCCGCACCTCAGAACCGTATTCCGGAAAATGGGCACTGCCCGGGGGGGTCCTCCGGATTGATCTGGATGCCGATCTGGATGCCGCCGCGCAGCGTGTCGCGAGCGAGCGCATCGGCACGCCCGTCCCCTATCTGCGTCAATTGACGGCGGTTGGCAGCGCCGGACGCGATTCGCGCGCCCCATGGGCGCTGAGCATCGCCTATCGGGCGCTGATTCCCATTGACTCGATTTCCCCGCAGGCCGGCAAGCGGCTGGACGAACTGAAATGGATACCGGCCGAGGAAGCATCCCTGGACAGCGAACTCGCCTTCGACCATGCATCGCTGATTGGGGTGGCGCTGGAGGCTACGCGCAGCGAGATCGATCGACTGGAGCTTCCATTCGGCTTTCTGCCGGAACGCTTTACGCTTGGAGAACTGCAGGCCTGCTGCGAAGTGCTTCTGGGACGCCGACTCGACAAGTCCAGCTTCAGGCGCCGCATAGATGAAAGGAATCTTGTCGAACCGGTGCCTGGAGAGATGAGGACCGGGGCATTCAGGCCGGCGCAGTTGTTCCGCCGACGGTGTTAAGTGACTTGCCTCCGTCTACAGTACCGACCGGCAATTAGAAAAACTTGTTCGTGAAATAATCGATTTCCTGTTCTGATGCGCTGACTGGCGAGCGATTACGCAAGCACTCTCAGCAGTAGTCTTCAACCGCTTACGACAGCAATGACTGCACGACGTAGATTGGCATTCGATTCAAGCCTAAGTCATCCGACTTTTGATCCGAAATCAGGACTCTGGCGCTGGTTTTTTTGAAAGCGTTCCTGCAGCCCCAGAGATTCGATCCCACCCGCGTCCGAGTACATCCCCTGCTGCGCGCACTCCTTCTGCTGACGAAGTAGCAACAGCCGCCGCCGCTTCTCGTGTGGCATCGATAGCGGTGTCCACCGCTTTTCCAACCCCACCACTAACAAGTTCCCATGCGCGACTCACAATTTGACTACCCTGTTCTTTGGCAATGTCATTACAGAGGGAAAGCGCAGCGCGGGTCGCGCCATATCTCACCTTAGACCCTTCCGGCTGGCAAGTGGCACTGCAATAAGCCTGCGCAATAATCCCTATACGGAGTGTCATGAACGCGTTGGCTGCGCCGTTAGCGAGGCTGTTAACCAAAAGTTGGGAGATACCTTGCAAACCAGGAACTGCACCTTTGAGTGACGGCACAAGCGACGTCATGATTGGCGTGACAATTTCTGCGAAGTCGACCTCCGAAAGACTATCGGCCACCAGAACGTTAGTTCCTACATTGCTATACAGGTATAAGATCTGACGCGGCGACGGTCTCTGATAATAGATTCGCGCGATACGCAAAACCATGCGCAACTGGGATGCGAGAACGATCAATCCATCCAAGCGACCATTCTGCATTACCGCCGTACTGACAAAAACAACACTCGCGGTATTTTTGATCTCGTTGCTAGCCTCCTGCGACAACGTAGCAAGAGCAATCTGGAGTTCTTCGTCGTTGGAAATCGGATTACCCTCTAGCTTAGGATTCTCTCGCAGCGAACGCTTGAGATCGAACATGTACACGTCAAATTCATGACTATCGTTTTCCAAAGGCGGAATCAGCGCCGGCGGCAATCGGTAGTAAATCACCACGGGGGTAATGAGCAGAATCGCAAAGACAACGAGAGAGACCACTAACAGCGGAGAACCAGATCCAGGCATCAGCCGGTCTGCCACGTCAGCGAGTTGCGCCAGATTCGACACCAGGGTAACCAGAAAAAACAGCAGTATTGCTACCCCGATCAAAAAAATACCCTTGCGAACTGTTTGATCCATTGGCCGCTCCGTAGCAAGTTTAGAATTAGTCGCGTATCACTTAAGTGGGCGTGTGATGCTACCAGACGAACTCTCCCAGCCCCACCGTAGCCTAACCTTCACAACCGCCACTCCCTCGTCGCCATCCCCGCAGCCAGCACTTCGGCTGCCGCCGGCTCGTAAAGATCATGAATGCTAGGAGCCAGACTCCGCTGGATAAAGCCTTCGTCGATGCCCAACTGCCGCATGTACTGCGCTTCCGCCTCATCCGAAGGACTTATCTTCCCGTCATCGGCCTTCCAGTGATTTCCAGAACGGTGCATCCCCATCCGCCCGCTGGCAGTGATGTACCGATTTCGCCCTCCAAGAAAGATTGAGACGCAGGCACTGGCACAGCTGCGCCGAACGTAGGTATCCAGCCCGTGCTCCCGCACCAGATTCCGTGCGGCGACGCCCTCGAGGACTCTGCCACCAGGGCTGTGCAGCTCGATCCCGGTGGCCCGCGGGTTTTCGGCCAGCACGGCACGCAGTCGGTTGGTCGTGCCGAAGCCCAATTGCCCCTTTAGGAGGATTCGCCCGCTCTTTGAATCGAAGGAAACGTCGGCCTTGGGATCCCTGTCGGTAACGATCGGATACCACTCGGTGATCAGGTACTGACGTTCCATGTCGACCACCTGTGAAAGACCGAACTCGACCCCGGCGAAACCGAGCCCCATCGCGACAAGCGCCACAAGAACAGAGCGGTCCGAGGCTATCCAGCGCTGTGCTGCCATCATGACACCACGTCCCCACCAGTAGAGGCCGCCGGCCAGAAGCGCGAGCTGCAGCAGTGCCCATTTCGCCGCCTCGCGATAGTGGATCGTGATGTCGCCCTTTGGCTCCAGAGCCATACAGCCCCAGAGTGCCCCGCCGACCAGCAGACCACCGAACAGAATGGCGCCAAAGAGGCCAACTTCGCCCCGCCAGTGGCGGACAAGCCAGTTCCGTGATTTCTCTGCGGGGAAGTTCCTGCGGCCCCCAGATCCCATCGAACGGTCGAATTTCCGAAGGCCGGGCAGCACCTGCGTCACCCAGTTGAGAAACCGGTAGTCCGCTTCGTTGTGGCTGCGCCCAACGAGATCCTTCACGATGCCAGAATGCACATACCAGGCATCCAGCGCCGGATTGATTTGCCTGTAACGCATTGGAAAGCGCCGGCAAAGCGAGGAATGAGAATGCTCATGCTGCAGGTAGCGCTTTACATCGGCGGCCCGAAGCCAGCTCACCTCCTTTTCATCAACGAACACCCGGAAGGCATGGCAGCAGAAATGATGCACGGTCTCGGTGGCTTCGACGGCATCATGAACCGCACTGGTGCCCCGCTTCAGCGACACCATCACCCAATACACGAGGGAGACGGCAATCAGGATAAAGGCGACTGCCTCCCACCCCGAGCGAGCACCATAAAGATGCAGGATGGCTCCGCCGACCAGCAGCGGAACGATGCCGAATTTCAACGTAGCAGATGTCATCAGCGCACCTTCAGCAACCGGGATGCCTTGGGCGACATGCGCTCATACCCCCCCGACGAGACGTCATGCACGACTGTCGAGCTGGAGCCGGACGGCAAGAACACCTTCATCAGAGTCCTAGGGGCGGAATGGGAAGGAGTAACGGGCATGGGCCTATCGATGTGTCCGGCGTTCTGTTCGGCTGGTTCATGATGCGCTCGTCATTTTACCCGATGCAGGACGGGCGTCTGGTCAGCCGCTTCTTTCTGCAGG
>CAZUOS010000143.1:0-4585 GCA_964621415.1 uncultured Azospirillum sp. | reverse complement strand
GTGAGGGCGGCGGCGGTCATGAAAGGCTCCTATGGATGAACGGTGGCGACTCTGCCGCAGGTGCGGGCACACGTCAACCCTGTCCTTATCGCCTACCGCGTTCGCTCTTTACCTTTAAGGGGGAACGGGTTATAGCCCTTCGGCATGTCGATCAACCTGCTCGATCTTAGCCAACCCTCGCCACCGGCGCCCGCTGTGCCCCCCGCACCGCCACCGCCGGGCGATCCTGTAACGCCCCCACCGACACCGCCTGCGCCCAGCGCACCGGCGCCGCGCCGCGCGGGAAAAGGCCTCACGCGCCTCATGCTGGTGGTGAGCCTGTTGGGCATTGGCGGCATGATTTACCTGAAACAGGCGGGCGACCACGAAAATGCCCGCCGCACCGCCGCTGCCCTGGCCGAGGCGCAACAACGCGCCGCGAGCGATGCCGCGCTTCAGCAATCCCTGCTCGAGGAATATGGCGGCGAAAGCCACGACGCCCGCCAACAAGCACTGGTCGCGAAGGTGATGCGCGCCATCACCACCCGCTCGGATGCGAAAACCCACCAGCCGCCGCTGAAAGCGCACTTGCTGGCCGAGCCGAACCGCATCAACCTGTTCGCCCTGCCGACAGGCGATATTTACCTCACCACGGCACTGCTCAACCGCATGCAAACGGAAGGGCAACTGGCCGCTGCCCTGGCGCACGGAGCGGCGCATGTGCTCTCGGGCGAGCGTTTGGCGGCGGTCATGGTCGGCAGTGCGGGCCAGACCGAGCTAGCCTACGACACCGCCATCGAACCAAAGGCCGATATCGCCACCCTCGCCCTGATGGCACAGGCAGGCTATCACCCAAACGCCTATATCAGCATGTTCACCGTGCTGCTTGCCGCCTACCAAACCCATGCCGAGGTAGCGTTTTTCATCACGCATCCGAACGCGGCAGACCGCCTGCAACAAATCTATCAGGCCATTCAGGCCCAATTCCCGCAAGGAATCCCGAAAGAACTCAGCCAGTAGCGGCAAGGAAAGACTTTATGCAAAGCATCGTCATTCTGGGGGGCGGCAATATGGGCGGCGCCATGGCGCAAAGCTGGCAGCAGGCGGGCGGCCTCCGCCTCCACGTGGTCGAGATGGATGCTGCTCGCCGCGAGGCGCTCACGAAGCGGGGCATTGCCTGCGTCGCGAGCCTGGCCGAAGCCCCGAAGGCCGACGCCTATTTGCTTGCCATCAAACCGCAGCATTATGCTGAAACCCGCCCGAGCATCGCCGCCCATTGCGGCCACGACGCACCGCTGATCCTGTCGATCATGGCGGGCATCGGCTGCGACCAGCTGGCCCCGCTCTCGCCACATGTGGTGCGGGTGATGCCGAACCTCCCCGCGCTGATTGGTGAAAGCATGAGCGTGCTCTACACCCCCGCGCTCGACACCGCCACCCGCGCCACCCTCACCCGCTGGTTCGAAATCATTGGCCGCACCGCCTGGGTCGAGCAGGAAGACGACCTCCACGCCGTCACCGCCATCTCCGGCTCTGGCCCGGCCTACCTCTTCGCCCTGATGGAAGCGCTCACCGAGGCGGCCATTGCCCAGGGCCTATCGCCAGCCTTGGCCGATACATTGGTGCGCCAAACCATCAAAGGCGCCGCCCTGCTCGCCGCCGCGTCGCCACTGCCAGCAGGCACCCTGCGCGCGCAAGTCACCAGCAAAGGCGGCACCACCGAAGCGGCCCTCGCTTCCTTTGCCGCCGGTGGATTATCCGGCCTGGTGGCAGACGCCGTCACCGCCGCCGCCCATCGCTCGCGCGTGCTCGCGGGATAGCGCTTTCACGAGACCAAGAATCCATTGATTATTAATGGTTATTTTGTCTTCTCGGAACATTGCCCGCTCCCGCGCTTTCCTGATTACATAAAGCCCGTGAATGTGCTAAAATGCTAAAAAATTGGACCATGGGAAGGATGCCCATGGCCAGATGAGCCAGACAATGACCAGCATCACCCCCGCAGGGTTGAGCGACACGCCGAGCGCCCCGTTACCGCGCGCAATGGCCGTGCCGCAGAATCTCTCCGCCGCCGGCGTGCGCGATGCGGCAGCGCTGGCGCGCCAACAATTACCCAGCGCTGTTCCGGCCCCCTCGGCCCTATCGGCCATGGCCCCGCAATTCGTGCCACACCCAACCCCCAAGCCAGCCCCCAAGGCGCAGTCAAGCGCAAGCGCACTGGCTGCCCAAATTATCGCCCAAAACCCGGAAGCCGATAGCGAGTTCCTTGCCGTTTTCGCACCGCCACCGCCACCCGCCCCGGCACACCCCGAGGTGGAATCCTTCGTGATGCCCGCGCACTAGCCACATTCTGGCGCTGGCCAGCGATACATCCCTCGCACCACCTCGTGCATCGGGGTCTCGGCCAGCGCCTGCACCATCGCGCGCGTATACTCCGCCAGACGCCGCAAATGCGCCACCTCGCCCTCGGCCACCGTACCATACACATTCCGCGCCAGCGCCGCACGCAGCGCGTCGTCCTCGGCGAGGCTGGCGGTATAGGCCTGTAACCGCCCGTGATACGCCTTACCCATCGCTCCAATGCGCCGATGTACACCCGTATCCGCCACACCAATCTCGCGGATAGAACGATCCATATCCGCAATGAAATGCTCGCTCAGCGCTTGGGCGAAGGCGCGGCTTTCCGCATCCGCATCGGCCCCCATCACCAACCGATGCTCGAGCAAAAACAGATGCAGCACAATCATCTCGAAGCGCCCATCGAGCGTATCGGGCACCGAAAGCCCGGTATAGAAAAACGGGTTTCGCGCCGCGTCAACCAATGCTATATAGGTTGCCTCCACGGTGGGCGAACCATCCGGCGCCAGCCATCGACGTAACAGGGTGATCATAGTTTCTCGCGAGTTTTGAATGGTTACACGTTTCCTAGCCTTTATCAGCCTCTCCCTGCTGCTGGCAAGCTGCACCCCCATGGTCGACACACGCGGCCATAGCGACAATACGGAGGACATGCGCCAAATCGTCGTCGGCCAGACGCGGTCCGAGGATGTGATGGCCCTGCTCGGCAGCCCCACCAGCCGCTCCGCCTTCGGCGACGAAGTATGGTATTACGCCAGCCAGCAGCGCGAACGCTTTGGCTATTTTGCCCCAAGCGTCACCGAACAGAATGTCACCGCCATCGCGTTCGACCACGATCACGTGGTCAGCGACATCCGCGACTACAAAAAAGAGGAAGGCAAACCCGTCGAACTGGTCGGCAGAACTACCCCCACCGCCGGACACGAGATGACCTTCATGGAGCAGCTCTTCGGCAATATCGGCCGCTTCAACGCCCCCACCCACGGCATCAGCGACCGCAACATGGGCCGCTAAGCGCTCGACATACGAGAGGCCTCACCTTGCAAGTCAATCATTGGAAAAGACGGCCTTCGCGGCCACACCCATAAGCCCTTAGCGCTTACGGAACGCCTCAAGGCTCACCACTTTTTCATCGTTAGCGGCTTCATCCGCCTCGCTCGGCGCTTCTTCCTCGAAGGCAGCCATCGGCGGTTTTTCGTTGCCCGTGCGCCCGGTGGCGGGGCACGCCACGGCATCCTCGCTGCTGCTGTTCGCCGCAAACTGCTTGCCATGGAACTGCAACCCGAACTTGATCGACGGGTCGGCAAACGCCGTCAACGCATCGAACGGCACCACCAGTTTCTCGGGGATGTTGTTGAAGCTGAGCATGATGGAAAATTGCTTGTCGGTAATCTTGAGGTCCCAGAACTGGTGCTGAATAACGATGGTGATTTCCTCGGGATAGCGCGCCTTCAGCTGCGGCGAGATGCTCACCCCCGGATAATTCGTCTGGAACGAAATGAAGAAATGATGCTCCCCCGGCAGGCCAAACGTATCGACATGCACCAGCGCCTCGCGCACCACGTTGCGCATGGCGGCGTCAATCAAGCCCGGGTAATCGATCGTATCATTAGCCATAATAATCTCTGGGAACGGAACGTTTATACGCCACCACATCGCAAAAGGCCAGCAGATTCATCATGCTTTCAAATGTCATCAAACTGTCATCCAAACCCGAGGATCTTTGAGCTAAATTGCTGGGAAGCGTTGTAGAATCCTCTGCGAGCCAAGGCTAATCATGAAACCAGAGCGTACCGTTTGGAGCGATGATCAAGGTGGAAAGATAAAGATCATCCAAAGTGATAGAGGGATGGTCGTCCATCTCATAGACGATCACATCGGGCAAGAAACCGTCCTTAGAAACTACGCTCACGGGTTCACCGGGCATTCAGATATACGGGGACTCCGAGCAGAAGTAGCCGCCTATCCTTCAACCACCCAAACAAATACTGAATTAGCTGGAACGATCCATTGCGGCGATCAATCAATACCCGCAAACAAAGAGACCGTAGACACCGTGACGCGTGATCGCATTCAAGCCTTCGCCAAAAGCCACCCGGCACTGGCAGAAAAACTGAAAGCTGAGAGAATCACGCTAACCATGCTGGATCAGCAACCGGTAACGATGGATCAGGCACTCAACAGTCCTGCGAACTACATGGCCTGCCCGGCCAATTTAAAAGATGGCCTGGTGGTTCCAAGGTAAATC
>CAZUOS010000142.1:0-4610 GCA_964621415.1 uncultured Azospirillum sp. | reverse complement strand
AGGTTTACTTCAGTACGAGAGGACCGAGGACAACAAGCCAATTGTAATAAATTACGATAAACTTCGTAAGTTTAATAGCTACGCTTGATAATGTGACCATACTTTAACATGGGAACTTTGTAATCTTTTTTTTTAAATAGGCTAGTTGAAGACAACAACTATAAAACTGAAATTTCTAAACGCAGAGGGATCTGCGGAGGAAACTAAAGAAAAAGCCTAAGCAAGCTAACTTAATTTTTTTCTGGAGGTGGTGGCTGAGTGGTTAAAGCGGCAGACTGTAAATCTGTTGGGTAACCGTCGTTGGTTCGAATCCAACCCATCTCAATATAAATTGTTAGCTGCCTAAATGCATTAGAAGGATGCCTATAACCTAAACACTGAAAAACTTCTGTAGCCTAGGAGTTCTACCAGCTGATTACGTTACAGAGTCAGTACAAAATGTTGAAGGAAAATATTTCAGTAAACATTTTTATAAAAATCAACAGAGAAAAAGTAGAGACGATCGAAAATAAAGCAGAACAAAAGAGCGCTGAAATGTTTTGAATAACATGCAATAAGAGTTATAGCCTCGTAAGCTCTATACTTAGATGCACGGAGGTCCAACCTGGGCTCATCCCCCGTGGTCTGCTAGGTTCAATTCCTAGATGCATCATAGCTCGTATGGCGAAATTGGTAGACGCGTATGACTTAAAATCATATCCTTCGGGGTGTTGGTTCGATTCCAGCTATGAGCAAATGACACAATTATTTTTTTTAAGAAAAAATAGAGTATTTAATAAAAGTAGGTACTCAAGAAATAGACAATTAGCGCGTGTTATTTTTTATTTCGCGTTATACATAAATATTCTCATCATTTATGGCGTATTTTATGTTATTTACGGCTTATCTTTATATCACGGGTGGAGTTGGTGATTGATGTATATTCTATATTCAGCTTTTTTTTTAAATTTTTTTTGAAGAATGACGGCTTATCTAGGTATGTTTACGTATATATATAATACTAAAGGTTATAGATTTTTAAAATCCGGGTTATTAGTTGATTTTTTTTTTAAAAAATACACACAATTTTTTGCTATTTTTTTATTTTATACCAGCAATATTCTATTTTCTGAAAAATATTTTGTAGAATACATGTTTTTTAGATTTAATAAATTTAGAGAGATGGCGTACTTGTATCTAGATTATTTTTCTAACGAATTTACCTACGTGGTTATTTCTGTAGCTATATTTAGCGTATGTGGGTTAATATTATTATTATTTTTAAATTCATAAATTATTTATAGTGAGGTGGGTTTACATAATTTTTCACTGTATACTGTGTACGCGTTAATATATTGCAACGTTCTTGTTAATTTTATTACACTTTTTTTTATGATCACAATTAGCTTTGGGGTTTTTTTATTTAGTTCAAAGCCTTGGATATTAAAAAATTTGGGTAATTCTACACTGACAACGTTCGTATATTTTAACGTTTTGGTTGTAGCTTTGTTATTTGTTTTAAAATTTTATATTAGTTATAATATAACGATAACTTATTCGGAAGCCGCAACAACTGCGAGTTCTTTATTTAGTGACACACTTGTTTTGTTAGCTATCGTGGTAACATTTGTTAGCTGGTATTACTTAAGTGAAAGGTTTTTATTTCGATCAAGTTTTTTCATAATATATTTTTTTGTTTTTGTTTTTTGTACTGTAAATATGGTTTATACAACAAACTTATTAGTTATGTTTATTTTTTTTGAGCTTATATTTTTACCTTCTCTATTCTTTGTTTATAGATTTGGGTATTCTAAAAGAGTAGAAAAAACTATTAACTTTTTGCTCCTGTGAACGTTAACCGGATCTTTTATTGCTTTATTTACATTTTTATATATTATGGCTTGTTGCAAAAGTTTAGAGTTAACAACGTTAAACATGGTAAAATTCTCTTATTTAGAGCAAACATTTATTAGTTTATTTTTTTTTATAGGGTTCGGTATAAAGATACCCGTGTGGCCGTTTCATTACTGGTTAACAAAAGTACATGTCGAAGCTCCTACAGGATTTTCTATTTTTCTTAGTGGTTTTTTAGTAAAAACGGCTTTTTTTTGTTTTAGCTATGTCTACATTATATTTACAAATAAGGTTGCTACTTTGGTTTGTGTTTCAATAGTGGTGTGGGGGGCTTTAGATTCTTCAATTCGTATGTGAACTTCTAATGATATTAAAAGACTTATTGCTTTTGCCACAATACAAGAAATGAATTTAATTCTATTATTTTTGCTATTAAACTCTAATTCTAATTTCAATGTTTTAAATATTTTTTTATTAATGCACGGACTTCTTTCTGCGTTCCTTTTTTATTTAGTTGATAACGTTCAGAAAAGATTTCAGTCTCGTAATTTGGTAACTTTAAGCGGGTTATCATCGTTATCGCCACAGCTTCACACTTTTATTTGGTGTGGAATTTTAATATTTAGAGGATTTCCTCTTTTTATAAAATTAGTTATAGAGTGGGAGCTTTTAACAAGCTTATTGACGGCTTTTGAGTTTTTAGGTTTTTTTATTTTTTTTGTAATAAGTTTTCTAGGTGTAACGGGTTTTTGTCGTATATGATTTAGCGTTTTATACGGCCAGCCAACAGTTGTTGTTTCCGGGGGTGTTGATATACTAAGAAAAGATTTATATATTGGTTATTTTTTAATAATCTCCTTAAGTTTACTTAACTTTATTGCTTTCTTATTTTAAATGGTTGGTGTTCTTGCGAAAGCATTAAAAACTATACGCGCTTACGTTGTATCCTTAAGAATCGTCTTAAGTAAATACTTTATTGTTATTATATTGGCTGTATTTTTTATTTACAGTGTGCTAAGCATGACATTTTTTGTAACTTGGTTGTAGTTCGGGTTAAATACTTATTTTCTGACATTAGACAGCGCATAGAGGATATAAATTTACACGAGTATTTTTTAAAATATTTTCCGGATAACAATTTGCCGAAAGAAAAAATACCTGTTTGGTTACATCCCAGCTGTCTAGATTCTTGGGTTTTACAACTGGACTTTGGAGACACTATTTTTGCAACCTCGACGTTATTTAATGATTCAAATATACTTATAAATAGTGACAGTCCCGAGCTATATTATTGATCACCTATTTTTCAAAAATTAGGTTGAGACAATTTTTTTTTCCCAGTAGACTTAAGCTGTAGGAATTCTGGAGCCGTGTTACACCTAGTATCAATATTTTCTTGTTTTTTTAAAAAAAATTTTACAATTATGACGTTTGTTTCTGAGGATAAAAAGTTGCTTTCTTTAAGCAGGGTTTTTTCTAGCTATACGTGGGTAGAGCGTGAAACCAAAGAATTTTATGGTATAACCTTTTTAGGTTTACGAGACTCTAGGAGACTTCTTAGTGATTACACAACAGTAGAACCCTTAACTGATCAATATGAGACTAGGGGGTACAACACTGTTGTACAAGATATTTTTATATAAAAATATTAACGGGGATGCTACACTGATTATTTGTGATCTTATATTTAACAATATGCATGTTTGTAAGTATCTGTTTTCTAAATAGAGGACTTTTAAGTTTACTATTAATAAGTGAAGCAATTTTGTTATTTTTATTTTTTTTGTCACTGTCAGTGGCTATATTTTATAATATTTATTACCTATTAGTTATTTCATTTTTCGTTTTAGTATTTGGTGGTCTAGAGCTGTGTATTAACCTGTTATTATTATTAATGTAATAAATGCTTAGAAAATATTTCAAGAAAAAATTTATGACTGATTTTATCAACGAGCCTAGAGTAAAAGATAAAGTGATTCGAGTAATTTGGTGAAAAAAAAGAAGAATTAACAGGGGTCATAGAAAATTTGAAAAAATTTATAAAATTTTTACTAAAGTATCTCGGGCTACGCTAAACGGTATATCTAGATATGCAAACTGTTGTTTTTTTTATTCGTTACCAGCCCGCCAGCATCAATTTACAATTTGACAGTTTAACCCAAAACAACATATAAACTTTAGCACGGGTAAATTTTTGAACATGTTAAAAAAACATGTCAAATTTTACAAAAGAGATAGTCGTAATACTGCGACTCTTATGTTGCAATTAAAGAAAATTTATGGTTCTATTTTAAAATACGTCTACTATATGCGAATAAACAATTATAATTATAGGCAATATAACTTTTTTATGAAGTACATGGAGTTATTCAGGCCATATATATATATGTTTCAAACTAAACAATCTTTTATACCTCGTTGAACCACAAAACGTAGGATTAAGCGCAGAATACTGCGATTAATCTCAAACTAGTAGAGTTTGTGGTGTATTAGCAGCATTTATTATTTTGTATTTTTTTTTTTACTCAAATACGGTACGATTAGTTCGTTTAATATATGATATTATATCTCGGGTAATTTAAACGTGACTAACTTAAATTATGTCACTTTGTTGTTAATTTTTTTTTTTTTAGCCTCACTTGTTAATAACGTGCAGTATGCTTTTTTTTTTTTTAGAATCGTACCTGATTTATTTACATTTTTTAGAGTACCCTCTCAATTTTTATTTGGGTTTTATAGTTGACATCTTATGTTTTTTTTTGTTAGTATTTTATTTT
>CAZUOS010000141.1:1560-4626 GCA_964621415.1 uncultured Azospirillum sp. | reverse complement strand
TCATGAAAGTGGCGCTGGTGCAGGCAAAAGCCGGGCGCTTGCATATCCTGGGCGAAATGAGCAAAGCGCTGACCGCGCCGAGCGAGCTTTCGGCCAATGCACCGCGCATCACCACGATCAAGATCGACAAGGAAAAAATCCGTGAAGTGATTGGCTCCGGCGGGAAAGTGATCCGCGAGATCACCGAGACCACCGGCACCAAAATCGATATCGGGGAAGACGGCACGATCAACATCTACGCTTCGACCGGTGAAGCCGCCGAAAAAGCGCGCGAGTGGATCGAAGGCATCGTGGGTGTGCCGGAAATCGGTAAAATCTATAGCGGCAAAGTGGTGCGGATCGTCGATTTCGGCGCGTTCGTCAACTTCATGCCGGGTACCGATGGCCTCGTGCATATCTCCGAGATGGCCGACCACCGTGTGAACGTGGTGACGGATGTGGTGAACGAGGGCGACACCGTGAAGGTGAAAGTGCTCGAGATCGACAACCGTGGCAAAGTGCGCCTGTCGATGAAAGTCGTCGACCAGCAAAGCGGCGAGGATATCTCCGACCAGTACGAAATGGCGGGGAAATCCATGCGTCGTAAGCGCACCGGCGGCGAAGCGTAAGCTTCTCGCAACACGCTTTTATTGCGAAGGGCCCATTCTTTAGGAATGGGCCCTTTTTGTTGGGGCGCTCGGGCCGCAATTTTTTTTTGATGGATTTTTTGTGGCCGCTATGGTTCCATCATTCTGTGCCGCGCGGGTGATTGCGAAGAGCATAAGTGGATCGGTAAGTGAACCTGAGTTGTTTCGCCATTCATTTATGGAGCGCTTATGTCCGCCACCCAGTTGATTGAATCTGCCGCACTCTCCACCAACCCGCTTGATCTTGCCGAACAGCTCATCCACGAGCGCGACTGGCTGTGCGATCGCCCGGCGGATGATGAATTGGTCGCCGAGTTCGAGGGCGGCTGGTGCAATTATCGGATCTGGTTCAACTGGCAGGAGGATCTGGGCGGCATGGTGTTCACCTGCACCTACGATATGAAGGTTGCGCCTTCCATGGCGTCGCGCCTTCATGGCTTGCTCGCGGCGATTAATGAGCGTTTGTGGATCGGGCATTTCGATCTCGGTTCGCAGGATGGGGTGATTATGTTTCGCCACGGCCTGCTGCTGAGTGGTGGTCAGGGGGTGAACCCGGATCAGCTGGAGGATTTGATCGATATCGGCATTAACGAATGCAATCGTTTTTATCCGGCATTCCAATCGGTTCTTTGGGGGGGCAGCACGGTCGAGCAGGCGCTGACCTACGCGATGATCGACACGGTGGGCGAAGCGTAGCGAGAGGGGCAGTGCCGCGTGGTGGACGGAGGGGGTGGATTCTTTTACGCTTCCCCTTGATTTTGGCGAGGTGTTAACTATTTATTAACTGTAGCGTGGCTAGAATAAGTTAATTTTAGTAAAATCCCTCTCGGCCTAAAGTGAGCGTCCTATGAACTCCCTGCGGTATGCCCTGATCTCGGCCTCGATGCTGGCGTTTTGCGCTGCGAGTGCGGCGCAGGCAGGGGTGGTTACGATCACGGTGCCGGAGCCGGGCAAAGTGAGCGAGCTGCCAGGCGGCTTGCGCATTAATGGCGATGGGGTCATTCAGAATGCGGCGGGCCAAACGGTCGCGAAAGTGACTGACGATGGCAAGTTGCTCGACGCAGGCGGCCAGGCGATGTCGGGCAGTGGGTTGAACAATTTCGCCTCGATGTTGAGTGCGCCTGCCACGGCTTCCACCACCCCCAGCAGCACAAGCGTGGCACCTGCGGCACCGGTGGCTAGCCCGAGCGTGGGGAGTAGTTCCAGCAGCTCTAGCAGCTTTCCCACCCTTACGGGGTCGACCAGTTTTGCGGGCGATGCTGGGCGGTTGAGCCTCACGTCACAAGGGCTGAGCGCGCGCCTGACGAACTATAACACGGGCAACGGGCTTATCTCGGCGGATGCGCAAGGCAATGCCAAGATTTCAAACGTGAGCCTGGGCGATGGCGCGATTCTGCGTGCGGATAGTTCGGGCAATTTTGGCATCAAGAATATCGGTATTGGCGATAATGGGTCGACGCTTGGGATCAGTTCGACGGGGATTTCGGCCAACATCAAGGATATGAATGTCGGCAATAACGGTGCCCTTTCGGTGGGGCAGGATCGGCTGAGCGTGCGTGGCTATCAGGTGGGCGATAACACCAATCTCGGTTTCGACACCAAGGGCAACTACAATATCGGTGCCACCAACCTGCTGGGAAATGGCTCTAGCCTGCGCCTCACCAGCCAGGGCGTGCAGATGAATGTGAAGGATTTCAAAGTTGCAGATCTGGGCGATGGCAATAGCGTCAGCGTGGGGACGAATGGCGTGAAGACCGATCTGAAAAGCGTGAATCTGGCGAATTACGGCAATTCCAGCTTCAGCGTGGGAACGGATGGCAAAGTGAAGCTGGACGTGAAAACCACCAACCTGAATGGGCTGGGCATCGGGACGGATTCGAAAGGGAATATTGCGGCGAACCTGAACAACGTGAAGTTGGGAGGGCTTGGGTCGCTTTCGGCCAATAGTAATGGCAAATACAGCGGCACGGTGAATGCGAGTGCGATTGGCGCAGGCTCGACGATCTTGGTGAAGAACGGACAGATCAATGCGAACCTGAAAAATGTGGCCGGCACGGGGCTGAGTATCAGCAGTGGCGATATTAAAGCGATCAAGAAGCTGTTTTCTTCGAGGGGTGGTTCATCTTATTCTGGGCCGTCGCCGAAGTACAAGCAGTCGAACCTTTATATCGCGATCAAGGACCCCAACTATTATGGGGGTAATAATAACCAGGGGCTGAATAAGACCATCAATAAACTGGCACGAGCCGTGAAGGATGGGCAGACGATCTCGGCCGCGCTCAGCAAGCCTTCGCTGTCGGGCCTGAAAGACGCTGCCAAAGCCGCTAAAGATATCGGCTCGATGTTGCCGAGCGGTAGCAGTGGTAGCCAGCAGGGGGATAATTCTACCCCCACCCAAACGGCGAGCAATACCACTCCGCCAACGCCGTAAATCGCGGTT
>CAZUOS010000141.1:0-1460 GCA_964621415.1 uncultured Azospirillum sp. | reverse complement strand
TACCCCCACCCAAACGGCGAGCAATACCACTCCGCCAACGCCGTAAATCGCGGTTGCTTTTTCTTAGAGACCTCTGCATAAGTCTCAGCGCTGTCATGCTGAGCGTGTTTCAGCACCCATTGATTGTGATTGATCTCGGGCGGGTAGTTGGAATTGCTGTATTGGTGTAGGCAAAAATTACCTAGTTATGGAATAAAGTTCTATATATAGGCAAAACTTGCCTGCTTTGTGAAATTGCCGAGAGGCGAGAGGTTTATGTGGTGAATAAATAAATGCTATTTTAATAACAGTCTATTAGCTTGTCTATCCCCGTGTTGGCATAGGGCTTGCATTTCCTTCCGTAAGCGTCGCCAAGGCGCATATAAAACGGGAGGTGTTATGACTCAACAGCAGCGAGAACTCAATGCAGCGATTCACTCGATGGCGGAGGAGCAGGTGCTCTTTCTCAAGAATCGCTACAAAATGAACCCCAACGAAATCATCAGTCTCTATACCGGCGAAAAGCGCGACGATGCCAGCTACACCGACGCGATTCGCTCGATCATGATCTTCAATAGTCAGAATGCAAAAATGCGCGGCTTCATCGCCTCGTAAAAAACAATGCGTGACGGAACATCCGCACGCTCGGCAAGCTCCCTATGCGCCAGAGTTGGTGTCTGGCACCACGAAACACACCATCCTGACTTCGCGCCGCTCCGTTTGGGGCGGCGCTTTTTTATTTGCAATCAATGTATGGAAATAGGTCACTTTTTATCGACTGGATTGCAACGCTTCCGCTCGCAATGACGTTCCGCCAGCTGATCGCAGTCTACTTCCAAAAAAAGCAGTTAAAGAATCGTCGGGTTCGGCGCGTCGCCATACACCTGCTTGGGGTCGAAAACCTTTTCGTTTTCGGTGAAGCTGAGGGTGGGGGAGGCGCTGCCACCGGTCGGCACCGCGCGGTAGAAGCAGCTGCGATAACCCACATGGCAGCTCGCATCGCCCGGAATCTCGACCGCGATCCAGACCGCGTCCTGATCGTCGTCGATACGCATTTCGCGCACTTTTTGCACCAGGCCCGAGGTAGCACCTTTGTGCCATAGCACCTTGCGGCTGCGGCTATAATAATGCGCCTCGCCGGTCTCGATGGTTTTGCGCAGGGCTTCCTCGTTCATATAGCCGAGCATCAGCACTTCGCCGCTGCCCGCAGCGGTGGTGACGCAGGGAATCAGGCCGTGTTCGTCGAACTTGGGCGCGAGCTCGTGGCCTTCTTCTACTTGTTCAATCGAAACGCGATGTGCAAACATAAGGCTACCTCTTTTCGCGCTGGCTATAGCCTGCGAACGTGCAAAATCCAAGTGCTTTTGCGTGTTATGACCCCAATAATGGGATTACGTTATTGACCAGAATTGAAAATGCATATCGCGGGTGACGCGGGCCTGGGATTCCTCCCCCCATCGGGGGGAGGTTAGGTGGGGGGC
>CAZUOS010000140.1:0-4631 GCA_964621415.1 uncultured Azospirillum sp. | reverse complement strand
AAAATTGTCGAATGCGCAGGTAAGCAGGGCCTGAAGCGCGAAAACTTCATCAAAGTCTTTTTCGATATGCAGCAACAATGGGCCTTCGGCGACGATTACCTGAAGAATCTGAAGCAGATTTCGCTCGTCGGCGGCGTGGATAGCGCCACGTTCGATAGCTGCCTGGCCGATAAAACGCTCGAAGCCCACCTCCTCGAATCGCGCCAAACCGGCGAAAAACTGGGGGTTGACGCCACTCCGTATTTCTTCCTGAACGGCAAGAAATACGACGGGGAGCTAAGCATCGAGGGCTTCCGCAAGGCGCTCGACGAGAGCGCCCCAATGGCGAAATAGTCACGCGCGGCGCTTCATGCATTCACAGGCCGAATCCTTGCTTGACAGGGGGTAACGCGATCCATAGATTGCGCGCGCCATGAACGGGGAGCAACCAGACGAATCAGCCAGGCTGGCAGCGCTTGAGGCGCAGCTTCAGCAGGTGAAAGCGCTGGAAGTATCCCCCGAACGCCGCAAAGCCCCTGGCGATGCTGCCCGCGCCGCGATCGATTTCGCCTCGGCCACGGCAGTCGGTTCGCTCTTGGGCTATGGGCTGGATGCATGGCAACACACCTCGCCGTGGGGGCTGCTTGGAGGGCTTCTTCTGGGCACCGCTGCGGGGGTAAAAATGATGCTTGCCGAGGAAGCTCGCCGCGCGCGGGCGGAATCGAAGGCAACTGAGAACAAACCAAAGGAATGAACGCTTGACCACCGAAGCCGTACATAGCCCGCTTGAGCAATTCACCGTCAACCCGGTCGTGCGCCTGCCGAACCTGTTCGGGGTCGATGCCAGTATCACCAACTCGGCACAGTATATGCTGATTGCGGTCGCCGTCGGTATTCTGCTGTTCCTGTTCGCCATGCGCAAACGCGCGACGGTGCCGGGTCGCAGCCAATCGCTGGCCGAGCTGACCTACCAATTCGTCCATGGCATTGTTGAAGAAAATGTGGGGCATGACGGGCTGAAATACTTCCCGTTCCTCTTCACCCTGTTCCTGTTCGTGCTGTTTGTGAACTTTATCGGCCTGGTGCCGACCTCCTTCGCGCCGACGAGCCAGATCATCGTTACGCTCGGCCTTGGTGCCTTCATGTTCACCTGCATCACCCTCATCATGCTCATCAAAAAAGGGCCGGTCGGATTCATCAAGCATTTCATCCCGGAAGGGCTGCCGTTCTGGATTATTCCGCTCGTGTTCGCGATCGAGCTGGTCTCCTATCTCTCCCGCCCGTTCAGCCTCGGCATTCGTTTGGCCGCGAACATGACGGCGGGCCACACCCTCATTCACGTGATCGCGACGTTCGTCATGCAGCTCGCGGGCCTTGCCTGGGTGCTGGGCGCGCTGCCCATCGTCTTCCTGATGTTTATGACCGGGCTTGAAACCTTCGTTGCCATTCTGCAAGCCTATGTTTTCACGATGCTCTGCTCGATGTATCTCGGCGAGGCATTGTCGGATCACCACTAACCTTTTCTAATTTTTAACTTTGGAGAATCTCATGGAAATGGAAGCACTTAAGTTCATCGGCACCGGCCTGGTGGCCCTCGGCATGCTCGGCGCGGCGATCGGCGTAGGCCTGATCTTCGGTAACGCCGCACAAGGCATTGCCCGCAACCCGGCAGCGGAAAGCAAAATCCGTAACATCGCCATCCTCGGTGCGGTTTTCGCCGAGTTCATGGGGCTGCTCTCCTTCGTTCTCGGGATCATGATTAAAGGCTAAGGCGAACCCATGCATCAGACGCTTCACCGCTTCGGCCTTGCCGCCGCCGTTCTGCTTTCCGCAAGCGCGGCGCGGGCGGGCCTGCCACAGATCGACGACACCACCTGGTACGCGAACCAGTTGCTCTGGCTGGCGGTGAGCTTCTTTGTGCTGTATGGTGCGGTTTCGCTCATCCTCGTTCCCACGATTGGGGGCGTGCTCAGCAAGCGTGCCTCGGCCATTTCGGAAGCAATTGCCGAGGCCGAGCGCGCTAAGCACGAGGCGGAAACCTCGCGCGGCGCGGCGGAGCTGGCCACCAGCAATGCGCGCGCCCGCGTGGCGGAGATTATGGCCAACACCCAAGCCGCCATTACGTCGGAAGCGGGTGATGCCATGAACAAGCTGGATCGTGAACTGGCACGCCGTGCCGAACATGCCACGGCAGTGCTCGAGGATACGGTTGCCAAAGCCTCGGCGAATGTCGATGCGGTGATCGATGATCTGGCGCAGGCCATGGTCAGCAAATTGCTGGGTGGCCACACGGCAGCTGCGCCGCTGCGCGTGGCCATGAAAGGGTAAGGTCATGAAAGAAAAAGCACTCCATGCCGTTGCCAAGCCCGTGGTCGATGCCGCCGACGCCGTGAAGGATGCGGACGTTACCGCTGCCGCCGAACCTGCAGCAAACGCCACGCAAGCCATGCTGCATAATCCGGAAACCTGGATTATTGTCTCGTTCGTGCTGTTCGTGGCGATCTTCATCAAGCTCGTGCTGCCCGCCATCACCAAAGCGCTCGATAGCCGCGCCGAGACGATTCGCAACCAGCTCGAGCAGGCAAGCCGCCTGCGTGCCGAGGCGGAAGCGTTGCTTGCGGACTATCAGCAAAAGCAGCAAAAAATGCTGGCGGAGGCGGAAGCGCTCGTCGCCACGGCCAAGGCCGACGCGGATGACATCCGTGCCCGCGCTGCGGCGGATTTGAAGCTGGCCCTCGCCCGCCGCACCCAACAGGCGGAAGAAAAAATCGCCCGCGCCGAGGCTGAGGCCATTGCCCTCATCCGCCGCCGGATGATTGAAACCGCCAGCACCCGCGCGCAGGAGCTACTGAGCGATCCGGCGCACGCCTCTCAGGCCGATGCTGCCGCGCTCGACCGCGCCATCGCCGCCATCGCCGGCCAAGTGTAGCGCCCGCCTTTTCGGCAAGCTAACCATGCTCGGGCGTTTTCCTCGGATATAATCAACGCGGGCACGCGCGCCTCACGCCCGTTCGACGCTCTGCACCACGTCCTTCGCGCGCAGGCTGGTGATGATATTCTGCAAATGGCGAGCGTTTTTCACTTCCACGTCGATCAGCAAATCGAAAAAGTCGGTACTGCGATTGGTGATTTTGAGGTTGCTGATGTTCCCCTCGTCCTTGGCAATGACGTTCGCGACGGTGGCGAGCGCCGCCGTTTCATGGCTTAAGGAAACCCGCAAGCGGCCGATATAGGTTTCGTCCTGCGTGCCGCCGCCACCTTCCCACGCCACGTCGATCCATTTTTCGGGGGAATCCGCGTAATTCTCGAGCGTGTCGCAATCCATGGTGTGGATGGTGATCCCCTTGCCGGTTGCCACAATCCCGACGATTTTATCGCCCGGAATCGGGTGGCAGCAACCCGCATAGTGAATCGCCATGCCCGGCACGAGGCCCTTAATCGGCATCGGCACCGATTTTTTCGATTTCTTTTTCAGGCTCATCAGGTCGAACGGGTTTTTGATGCCCTGCGATTCGGCCTTTTTGGTGTGGAACACCGCGTCATACACCTGATTGCGGTTGATGACCCCCTCGCCCACCTCGGCATAGAGATCGTCCACTTCTTTCTTCTTGAACACGGCGAGCGCCGGGTCGAGCATTTTCTCGGTCAGCTCCTGGCCTTCCTGCTTGAAGGTTTTGGCCAGGATGGCTTTGCCGAGGGTGATATATTCCTCGCGCTGCTGGTCGCGGATATAACGGCGAATCTCGGACTTCGCCTTGCCCGTCACCACGAACCGCTCCCAGCTGGGGCTGGGCGTCTGCGTTTTAGCGGTGATGATCTCGACCTGATCGCCATTCTTCAGCACATGCTTCAGCGGCACGATGCGGCCGTTCACCTTCGCCCCCACGCAGGTGAAGCCGACGCCGGAATGCACCGCAAAGGCAAAATCGACCGGCGTCGCACCGCGCGGCAGGGCGATGATATCGCCCTTCGGGGTGAAGCAGAACACCTGGTCGTGATACATCTCGAGCTTGGTGTTCTCGAGGAACTCCTCCGCCCCTTCGGACTGCTCCATAATCTCGAGCAGCTCGCGCACCCAGCGATATTGCTTGCCCTCGGTGCTTACCTTGTCCTTATCCGCGCCCTGCTTATAGCCCCAATGCGCGGCGATCCCGTATTCCGCCACTTCGTGCATGGCTTCGGTGCGAATCTGCACCTCGATGCGCTGCTGCTGCGGGCCGATGACGGCGGTGTGGATGGATTGGTAGCCGTTCGATTTCGGCGTCGAGATATAATCCTTAAAATAGCCGGGGATGGTGTGGTATTTCTCGTGAATGAGGCCGAGCACATGGTAGCAGTCCTGCACATCGGCGGCGATGATGCGGAAACCCACAATATCCGCCAGCTGCTCGAAGGTGACGCCCTTCGATTCCATCTTCTTCCAGATCGAATAGGGCTTCTTCTCGCGCCCGTAAATCTTGACGCTGGTTAAGCCGCCGCCGATGCAAATCTCGCGCAGAATTTCCTCCACCCGCGCCACTTGCGTTTTGCCCTGCTTGCGCAAAAACTCGAGGCGTTTGATGATGGATTCGCGCGCGTCCGGAAACAGCTCCTTGAATGCAAGGTCCTGCAACTCCTCCTTCAGCCGCCGCATGCCGATGCGCTCGGCCAGC
>CAZUOS010000139.1:0-4647 GCA_964621415.1 uncultured Azospirillum sp. | reverse complement strand
AGGAAGCCTTGGCCGAGCTGGATCGCCTGCAGGAGCGCAACCCCGATTTCGCCTCGATTCCGGCGCAAAAAGCTCTGCTCCTCAGCAAGTTGGGCTATATGGATCAGGCGGTGGAGTCCATGGGCCGGGCGGTGGAGCTTTCGCCCGAGAATCTCAACTATAAATACAATCTGGCCATCATCCTCGATAAGAAGGGCGACCGCGAAAACGCCGCCTCCCTCTACCGTATGCTGATCGAAGCTTCGCTGAAAGGTGGCAAGGTGCCCGCCTCGCTCGAAACGATGCAAAAACGCCTCAATTACATCAGCAGCACCCTGGTTGCCGGCCGTGCGCCGCAGGTGGGGGGCTAGCCGATAAACTCCAAAGGGGGCGGTTTGCTTGGGGTGCACTGGCGTTTTTTGCCATAACTATTTGCATTAACGAAGTCTTTACCCACTTGGTCTAAGCTCGGTCGGAATAAGGCGAGGAATCCATGGAAATTACCGATCTGCTGGTGGCTACCAGTAAAAACAAGGCCTCGGACCTACATATCTCGACCAAAAGTCCGCCCTTGATGCGGATTAACGGCGATATTCTGCCGCTCGACATGCCCGCGCTGAACGCCGACGACGTGAAGCGCATGCTGTTTTCCATCATGACCGAACAGCAGCGCAGCGACTATGAAAACGAGCTGGACCTCGATTTCTCGATCTCCTTCGCGTCGGACATGCGCTTCCGTGTCAATACCTTCAACACGATTTACGGCGCGGCGGCTGTGTTTCGTACCATTCCCACCAAAATCCTCTCGCTTGAGGCGCTCGGCGCACCCGAAGTACTACGCAATCTCTGCCATCTGCACAAAGGCATGATTCTCGTCACCGGGCCGACCGGTTCGGGCAAGTCCACCACGCTGGCCGCCATGGTGGATTACATCAACCAGAACTTCAATAAACATATCCTGACGATCGAAGACCCGGTGGAGTTCATTCATACCCCACGGCGCTCGCTCATTAACCAGCGCGAGGTGGGAAGCTCCACCCGCTCGTTCGCCAAGGCGCTGAAATCCGCCCTGCGCGAAGACCCGGACGTGATCCTCGTGGGCGAGATGCGCGATCTCGAAACCATTCAGCTGGCGATGACCGCCGCCGAAACCGGCCACTTGGTGATGGGGACGCTGCATACCAGCTCGGCCCCCAAAACGGTGGACCGGATTATCGACGTGTTCCCGGCCGACAGTAAGGAAATGGTGCGGGCAATGCTCTCCGTCTCGCTCGAGGCGGTGGTCACTCAAACCCTGGTGAAGAAAGCGGATGGGAAAGGGCGCGTTGCGGCGCATGAGATCATGCTCGGCACCCCGGCTATCCGCAACCTCATCCGCGAGGCAAATATTCCGCAAATCACCTCGATGATTCAGATGGGGAGCAAGCTCGGCATGTGCCTGATGCGCGACTCCCTCAACAAGCTCTATGAGAACAGCGAAATCACCGCCGACACGCTGCGCGAAGTGCTTGCGAGCGGTGCTCAGGGCGGCACAGAAGAAGAAGGCAACACCAACGGCAACTCCGCACGCCGCCAGTCCGGCTCCTCGTTCTAGGGATAGACCATCATGACCCACGATCTTCCCCCACCCCCTGCCAATATCAACCAATTGCTCGAGGGGATGGTTGAACGTAAAGCGTCCGACCTTTATCTCACGTTTGATTGTTCACCCGCCTTCCGCCTTCAGGAAGGCATTTCGCCCTTATCCAGCGCGCCGCTGAATGAGGCCGACATCACGCGCTACATGGATCAAATCCTCACCCCCGACCAGCTGGATGAGTTTCACTCCACGTCAGAACTGAATGCCGCCATCAATTTCAGCGATGCGTCGCGATTTCGGATTAACGTCTTCCGTCAGCAGTCGCATAACGGGATTGTTATCCGCCGAATCGAGACCAGCATCCCCGACCTTGAACCGCTTGGCCTACCGCAGATTTATGGCGATCTCTCCTTGCTAAAACGCGGCTTGATTCTGGTCTCCGGGCAAACCGGCTCGGGGAAAACCACCTCGCTCGCCGCCATGGTTGGCTACCGCAACCGGCATGGCAACGGCCATATCATCACGGTCGAAGACCCGATCGAGTTCGTGCACCATCATAACGGCTGCATCATCACCCAGCGCGATGTGGGGATCGACACCTATTCCTACGCCCTCGCACTGAAGAATGCCTTGCGCCAACGTCCGGATCTGGTGGTAATCGGTGAGGTGCGCGACCGCGAGGTGATGGAACAAGCCCTCTATTTCGCTGAAACCGGGCATCTTTGCATTGCCACCATCCATGCGGGTAATGCCAGCCAAACTATCGAACGGGTGATGAACTTCTTCCACGAAGACCGCCACCATCAGGTATTAATGAATCTTTCAGTCAACCTGCAAGCGGTGCTCTCGCAGCGCTTGGTGCATACGTTGCAGGGCACGCGTACCCTGGCACTTGAGATTATGCTGAATCGTGGGCTGATCCGGCAGCAGATCGAGCAGGGAAAAATCAAACAGCTCCGCGAGATGATCGAAAAAGGCGCGAGCGACGGCATGCACACGTTCGACCAGCATTTGTTCGATATGCTGCAGAAGCGCATTATCAGCGCCGAAACGGCGATTGCCGAGGCCGACAGCCAGCCCAACATGCGCATGCTGATTCAGAATCGTAAAGCAAACGAAGGGGGCATTGCCGTCACCTTGCGCAGCGAACAGCGTCATGCGGGAGAGTCGTTCTAGTTGTAGTGTCTCCCCCTACGTCGCCTGTCCTTGGCCCTTGTTGCTATAGAGCATGAGAGCAATGTTGGCGTGGCGGGCTTTCAGCTCGTCCATGTCGTGCTTCTGCATGATCCGGTCGAGCGCGAGGGTAATAAGCTCCGCGAAATTGACGATGATCTGCTCGAGCTGGCGCTTGATTTTCTTCACCACCAGGTGCAGCGCATTTTTAAGGTCGCGCGCGCGGGTGACGGTATCGCCAATCGCCACATAGATTTTACGCAGCGCCCCTTCTACCTTGGATTTTGCTGATTTCTTTCGGGCGGCACCGCCTTCGCACAAGCCCAGATATTCATCGCCCAGCACATCAGCCGATTCGCCCAGCGTCTCCACCAGCCGCTCGATGAGGCCCAGCTGCATTTCTGGATTTGAGGCGCTCTCCACGCTCACCAGCAGCTCATCTGCCAGTGCGTAAAGCTCTGTGATATCGTGGTACTTCTCTTCCCACGCCGCTAATGGATTGGTTGCTACACTCGCCATAACTCACACCTATTGTTTTTATCTTTATGCACCCCGCCCATAGGCCGATTGCAATTCGTTCAGATGCGGGCCACCCTCGCCACTCACATAGCGCTGATAGGCCGCATTTGCATCTTCGCCCCGCTGCGCCGATATGCCTGAGGCAAACTTACCCGGCCCTTGCGGGGCCATGCTCGTATTAATCGAACCAATCGCCGCCGGATAGGATTTCAGCACCTGAGGTTTGATGCCGAGCACGCCCGTCACGGCACCGATCACGCTTTCCGTCGCCGCCCGGGCATGGGTACCAAGCGTGGCATCCGTCATTACTTTCGAGGCGGCGTTACCGGCCCACCATTTCACCGCCGTACCAAGCCCAACATTCTTGAGCGCATTCATCGGCGCGAGGCTGCTGCCCCCACCCACAAACGTATTCACCGCCGTACCGACGCTGCCGCTGATAAGTGCGGTGAGTGCGCTACCCCATTGGCCACGGAACAGCCATTGCCCTGTTTCCACCACGGTATCGAGCGCGCCAAACGCCAGTGCAAAAAAGCCGCCGAACACTGGGATCATGCTCGCACGATCCGACCAACGCCCCAGCCTGCCTTTGCCGGTGCGCGTATAGTCGTCGTCAATGTCTGTCAGCAATGCCATGGGGCAATCTACCTCTATTCACCTTACACTATACCAAGATTTTTAGGGCGTTGGATGACAGTTTTATGACAATTAATCCCCCCTTTGGGGGTTGCGGCATGCCCCGGTTCGGGCTATAGCCCTTTGAACGAATCATTTGCCCATTTGCCGGGAGCAGATTTTTCTGAGAATCAAGGAAAATCGGCTACAGCTAGCCATAGCTACCTGTAGCCGATTTTTCGCCGATAATCGGGAAAATCTGCCCCGGCAAATGGGCAAATGATTCGTTCAAAGGGCTATAAGGTAAGCGCCGGAAATTGCTTAATCACGGAGCGTTATATGAGCACAGCACTGCAAAACACCATCGAAAACGGCTGGGATGCGCGCGCCAGCATTACCCCGCAAACCGAGGGCGACGTGCGCGAGGCGGTCGAGAAAGTGCTGGCCGCGGTGGATGCAGGCAAGCTGCGCGTGGCCGAGAAGAAAGACGGCGAATGGGTGGTGAACCAGTGGGTGAAACAAGCCATCCTGCTCAGTTTCCGCCTGAACGACAACCAGGTGATGCATGGCCCCTCGCTGAACGGCACCCCCGCCAGCTGGTACGATAAAGTGCCCCTTAAGTTCACCGGCTGGGACGAAGCCGCCTTCAAGCAGCACGGCTTCCGCGCGGTTCCGGGCAGCTTTGTGCGCTATGGCAGCTTCATCGATAGCGGCGTGGTGCTGATGCCAAGCTTCGTGAATATCGGCGCGCATGTCGGCTCGGGCACCATGGTCGATACCTG
>CAZUOS010000138.1:0-4647 GCA_964621415.1 uncultured Azospirillum sp. | reverse complement strand
TCCCCCCACCAAAATTGTGAAGGACAATTTTGGCTCCCCCTCAAGGGGGGAGCTGTGGCGCCAGCCTCGAAGCGGGTGTCCATGCCCTACACGCTCATGATGTCTTTTTCTTTGGCCACCAGCGCGTCATCCACCTTCTTGATGAAATCATCGGTGAGTTTTTGCACTTTGTCGGCCTGGGTACGGTGTTCGTCCTCGGAGATTTTCTTATCTTTCTCCTGCTTTTTCAGCTCTTCCATCCCATCGCGGCGCACATTGCGCACGGCGACCTTAGCGGTCTCTGCATATTTATGCGCGATTTTCACCATTTCCTTGCGGCGCTCTTCCGAAGGTGCGGGAATCGGCACGCGGATGGACTGC
Source organism: uncultured Azospirillum sp. (assembly GCA_964621415.1). Taxonomy (GTDB): domain Bacteria; phylum Pseudomonadota; class Alphaproteobacteria; order Rickettsiales; family UBA3002; genus QFOX01. The sequence goes on along the minus strand of CAZUOS010000138.1, from coordinate 4,287 downwards.
CCATCGACCGCCGGGTTCAGGCCCATGTCGGATTCGCGAATGGCTTTCTCCACCGCTTTCACCATGGATTTATCCCACACGCTCACCACCAGCATGCGTGCCTCGGGCGCGGTGACGTTGCCGACTTGATTCATCGGCATCATGGCCCCATAGGCCTCGACCTGAATCGTATCGAGCAGGTTGGCGCTGGCACGGCCTGTGCGCAGGCCAGAAAACTCTTTGCCGAGGGTCGCAAGCGCGCCTTCCATGCGTTTGGCTAGTTCCGGGTTCATAACGGCTCCTTTTTAGGCGGCTAGAACTACCGCCACGGTTACGAAATACAAGGGGAAAATGAAGGCTGTCGCCGCGCGATAGGCATTGACGAATGAGCCGGTCAAAGTTATAATAGCAACCAGAAGCTTAGAGGTGAGAACAGCTTCCTCACACACCATTCTGTGGTAACTAACCCGTCAAGGGCCAAGAGATGCGGAGTTTAGCGCCCGCCTAGGCTTCTTCAGAAGGCACCTTTCGGGGTGCCTTTTTTATAGGCGTTCAAAGGACTATAAAATAGCCTTTGCGTAATCGGCGCTGCACCGTACTTGCATCAATCACGTAGGCAGACTGAATCGGATAATCGCCCAGCCGATCGACAGATGTACGAATTGCCACCAGCAGCGTGCGAGTTTCCAGTGTTTTGATCAACACAAAATTATCCGGGTGTCGGGGCGACTGACCCGCATAATCCGGAGTGATAATCGTCGGTTCAAGCGCCTGCAGGCAGAACGCGGCATCGTGCGGATGCCGTTCGCAGATGTGCCGGATGGCCTGCACACTCAGATGCACACGCGCATGGGCAAGCGAAAGCGAGAGCGAAGCATTCAGGGCTGCATAAGGCAAGCCAACGATATGCTTCGCTTCCATCGGCAGAGGTTCCATAAGGCAACGGATCGGAAGTCTACCCCTCCAGCACGCGGCTCCACCAGCCTTTACGTTTGGGTTTGCCATCGTCGCCCGCGGCGGATTCCGACAGAATCGGCGAGGCGACAGCGCTGGGGTTGGTTTGCTTCTCGCTCAGCGGAATCACCGAAGCCGTGCGTGGGGCAGGGGCTTCAGCCGCGCTTGCCACCGGTGCCGCCGGTGCGCTCGCGGTGAACTCTGCGCGCGCCGGGCGCTCGTTCGCGTTTTCCGAAGCGGCGCGTGCGGCACCCGCCTCGAACTCGGCCTCGCTCACGGGATTGCCGATGCTGCCCGGTTGCTGACGCGAGCGGCCCGCATTGCGGTTACGCCCACCCCGGCGACCCCGGCGGCGCGGCTGGCGTTCAGCGCGCGGAATCGGGTTGCCGTTTTCATCGAGCTCGGGCGGCAGCTCCTCGGCAGTGCTTTGTGCGGCTTCGGCCACTTCCGCCATGTCGCGCGGCGTGCGGTCTGGCCGCTCGCTACGCTCCCCGCGCTCACCACGATCCCGACGATTGCGCCCGCCGCGTCCGCCACGTTCACGACGGCCACGGCCCCCGCGCTCGCCACGATCTGCGCGCTCGCCGCGCTCCCGCGGGGCGAATTCGGGGCCATCTTCCTCGCTACCCAGCACGCCAATCGGCTCGTCATCTTCCTCGAGCGCGGCGTTCTGGCTCAGCTCGATATCTTCGGCATGGACGCTGGTCGCCTCGGCGAAGCTGACATTTGGCCCGCGCTCGCGCGGGGCAGTGCCACCGCGCCGCCCACGGCCACGGCCGCCGCGACCGCCCCGGCCACGATCCTCGCCGCTCGCGCTCACATGCACGATTTCTTTGCCGTCTTCCGTCACCTTCACCAGGCGGTGATTGCCGGTAATCATGCTCGCATCCATCAGCACCGTCACGCTCACCTGATGCCGCGCCTCAAGCGATTGCAGCGCCTCGCGTTTTTCGTTGAGCAGGTAGAGCGCCACTTCCGGATAGGTAGTGACGCGAAGGGCCACATATTCACCCGTCGCCGCCTCTTTCTCGAGCGTGCGGATAATCTGAATGCCGACCGTCTCGACCGAATGGATATAGCCCGTGCCGCGGCAATGCGGGCACATCACGCCCATCGCCTCGGAGATGGAGGGGCGCAGGCGCTGGCGCGAGAGTTCCATCAGCCCGAAAATGCTGATGCGACCCAGCTGGATTTTCGCCCGATCGGCGCGCAGCGCGTCTTTCAGCGCCCGCTCGACCGCTTTGCGGTTTTTGCCATAGCCCATGTCGATAAAGTCGATGACGATCAGCCCCGCGAGGTCGCGCAGGCGCAGCTGACGCGCCACTTCCGCCGCCGCTTCGAGGTTGGTTTTAAGCGCCGTTTCCTCGACATTGCGCTCGGTGGTGGAGCGGCCGGAGTTCACATCGATCGAGATCAGCGCCTCGGTCGGGTGAATCACCAGATAGCCGCCAGAGGGCAGGCGCACCTGCGGCTCGGTCATGCTGGCGAGCTGGTCCTCCACCCCCGCATAGGCGAAAAGCGGCATCGATTCCTTGAACAATTTCACCCGCGCCGCATGGCTCGGCATGAGCATTTTCATGAACTCGCGCGCTTCCTGATAGGCGGCTTCGCCCTCGATGATAATCTCCTCGACATCGCTGGTATAAAGGTCGCGAAGCGAGCGAGTGACGAGGTTGCCTTCCTCGTAAATCAAAGCGGGGGCGGTGGAACTCAGGGTTTTCTCGCGGATATCGTTCCACAGTTTCACCAGATATTCATAGTCGCGGCGGATTTCGGCCTTGGTGCGATCAATCCCGGCGGTGCGGATAATCACGCTCATGCCGCGATGGGTGCGCATTTCGGCGGCCACTTCCTTCAGCCGACGACGGGTCTCGCGGTCGGTGATTTTGCGGCTGATGCCACCGCCCTTGGGCGAGTTCGGCATCAGCACCGAGGTGCGACCCGCGAGCGAAATAAAGGTGGTGAGCGAGCAGCCTTTATTGCCGCGTTCTTCCTTAATCACCTGCACCAGCACAATCTGGTTGCGCTTGATCACTTCCTGAATGCGGTAGCGGCGATAAATCGCGTTACGGCTGGGATTGCGGTTATTGCGGCTGCGCGCTTCTTCGTCTTCCTCGGCGGCGGTGGCGTCCGGCGCTTCGTCCTCGACGCTGGTGCTTTCCGTGGTTTCTTCACGGGCTAGCACGTTATCCTCAGGCATCGCTTCGGGAAGAATATCGCTTGCGATACGATAAGAATCCACACTAAGCGGCTGAACTTCATAAGGAGTGGTGGGGGCGAACTCACCCGCGGGCACTTCCACCGGCGGCAAATCGGCAAGCGCCGGGGTTAGGCCCGACTCGGCAGATTCGGCTTCGGTCAGGGCCACCACGGTTTCGCTTGCGGGAAGCTCGCTCGTGCCCTGGAAATCATCTTCCGCTTCAAAGCCTTCGTCATCGCCCTCGTCGCGGAAGCGGCGTGGATTGCGACGACGCGCCTCGCGCGCGGCCTGTTCACGTTCGAAGGCTTCATCCTCGGCCGCCTCTTCGGCTTCCGCCTCGGCAATTTGCTCGGCGAGCAGCTTTTGCTTATCCTCGGCGGGAATCTGGTAATAATCCGGGTGGATCTCGGAGAAGGGCAGGAAGCCCTGCTTGCCGCTGCCATACTCGACAAACGCCGCCTGTAGCGACGGCTCCACGCGGGTGATCTTTGCGAGGTAAATATTGCCTTTATTCTGGGTCTTGGCGCTGGTTACGAAATCGTAATCGTAAATCCGGCCATGGTCGAGCAGCGCCACGCGGGTTTCGTCGGTGTGGGCCGCATCAATTAGCATACGTTTAGTCATCATCGTTCCTTTCGGCGCGACGGCAACCTTCTGCTATTCAAAAGAAACACAAATCGAAAACGCCAAAACAATCACCGCAGGGAAAACCCGGGCGAGAGAAACGCATGGTGTGGCGCAAAGAAAAGCCCGCTTGCGGGATAATCCGCAGCAAGGGGCTGATTTCTGAATGTATTTCGTGTCGTTAGCATAAGGCTGCGCGTAGCGCGCATGGGGTAAAAAGTGGTTTCTACTCAGCTGCGATCCCCGGCAGATGGCGGTTCTCGTCGCCCCCGGGCCGCAGCAGAATCTCGTTTGGTGGGGCGACTATACGGGCAAGCAAAGGGGTTGGCAAGGGGTTTTACGAAAGGGGGAAGTGAGGAAGTGAGGAAGTGAGGAATTGGAGAAGAGTCGGGTTTCCAGAGCCTATAGCTCCCCTCACGCGGGGGAGCCAAATCCCTCTTGGGATTTGGTGGGGGGCAAACAGCTTTCGTGATTATCCCCCCACCAAAATCGTGAAGGACGATTTTGGCTCCCCCTCAAGGGGGGAGCTA
>CAZUOS010000137.1:1922-4690 GCA_964621415.1 uncultured Azospirillum sp. | reverse complement strand
CTCTCGCGCTCGGGCACGCTCACCTATGAAGCGGTGGGCCAAACCAGCGCGCTCGGCATGGGGCAAAGCTCCTGCGTCGGTATCGGTGGTGACCCGGTGAATGGCACCAACCATACCGATGTGCTCGAGATGTTCCTCGCGGATGATGAAACCGATGCGATCATTATGATCGGTGAGATCGGTGGCGATGGCGAGGAGAAAGCCGCCGAGTTCTTGAAGCAGTCGAAAGTAAAGAAGCCGGTGGTTGGCTTCATCGCGGGCCGTACGGCGCCTCCGGGCCGTCGCATGGGCCATGCAGGCGCGATTGTTTCGGGCGGCAAAGGCGGTGCTGAGGACAAAATCGAGGCGATGAAATCCGCCGGTATCCGAGTGTGCGACAACCCCGGCCATATGGGCCGCACGATGAAGGAATTGCTAGGTCTCTAGCATTCTGGTGGCTGACCCACGCAAGAAACCCCGGCCTCTGTGCCGGGGTTTTTTTGTTGCGATGGAGGGGGCAGCGAAGCAGAGTATGATGATGGCGGCGAGGGCGGTGCCCTCGTGCATGGATTCCCGGATAGGGGGGGCTACTCTGCCAATAGCTGGAGGATGTTGCTTGGCAGGCGGTTCACCTGTGCGGCGAGGGAGCTAGGGTCCGTCGTTGAGGTGTTGCTGGTGCCGCCGAGCAGGGTTTGGATCAGGTCGGTGCCGCTGAGGTTGGAGCGCGAGGCCTCATGGTTCTGGATCGCAGATTCCAGTGTGCTGGCCGCGTAGCCCAGCCCGTCTTCCAGCGAGGTGGCGTGGGCCTGTTGAGTGGCAACGTAGCTGCTTGCGGTATCGAGGGCGCTGAGGGCGTTGCTGGCACTGGTGGCGCTGAGCAGGCTCGGCGCGCTCGACCCGAAGAGGGCTTCATCCGTCAGGCTGCCGATGCTGAGATCCTTGGTGGCGGTGGTGTCCTGCGCCAGTTTGAGCTGGGCGGAGCTGCCATCCAGCAGTCGCTCGTTATTGAAGCGGGTGGAGCGGGCGATGGTATCTATTTTGCTACGCAGCGCTTGAAACTCGCTGTCGAGCGCTTGGCGGGTGTCGTCGCGGGTGGTGGCGCTGGCCGCCTGGGAGGCCAGGGTTTTCATACGCGTGAGCGTGTCGCTGATGGTGCCGATGCCGGCCTGTGCGGCAGAAAGCAGCGACCCCGCCTGGGCGACGTTCTGCGCAGCGATGCGGAATTGAGCGACCTTGTTTTGCAGGCTCGCGGCGGAGGAGAGATCGGCAATGTCTTGCCCGGTGGTGCTGTCACTCGGCGCGAAGAGGCTGCTCAGCACCGCATTGGGTTTGCTGACATTAGCAGACTGGGCCCGTGCCAAGCCTGCGGCTACCGACGCAATGGTAGAGACCGTCATGGTATAAGCTCCTCGTTTAGATACGTTCTAAACGTGTTGGCACTTCTTTTCGAGTGCCTCGTTGATGCAGGCTTGCTCTGCCTACACAGAAGCAGTATAAGGCACATGGCATGATAAATCAATGGTAAAGACGGGGGTGTCGCCATGTTGGGGCCGTTTATTAACCTGATAAGCAATGTGATTAGCCTTATTAATCTGGCGCTTACCGTGTGGATGGTGCTGGGATTACTGCTTTATTTCGATATTGTGAACCGGCATAATCCGCTGGTGTATCGGATTTATGATACGCTCGGGCGGTTGTTGGAGCCCTTGCTGGCGCCGTTGCGGCGAGCGCTGGCGCGCGTGTTGCCCGATACGGGGGGGCTTGATTTGTCGCCCATCGCGCTGATTTTGCTGCTGCATTTTGTCGATAACGCGATGTATCGCTGGTTCTTCGAGATTTAGCGGCGCCGTTATGCGGGTGTTGGTTACGGGCGGCGCGGGGTTTATCGGCTCGCATGTGGTGGAGGCGCTGCTCAGGCGTGGCGACGCGGTGACGGTGCTGGATGATTTGTCGTCGGGCCAGCGCGCGAATCTGCCGACGGGAGCAACGCTGGTGGTTGGCGATGTGGCCGAGGCGGCGCGTGTTGCGGGGTTGAGCGAAACGGCGGAAGCGATCATTCACCTCGCTGCCATTGCCTCGGTGCCGGTGTGCGAAGGTGAGCCGGAGCGGGCCTATCGTACCAATGTAGAGGGCACGGAGGCGGTGTTCGCGGCGGCGGCTTCGCGCGGGATTCCTGTCGTCTATGCGTCCTCGGCGGCGGTGTATGGCGATAACCCGGATTTGCCGCTGGCGGAAACGGCGCCGCTGCGTCCGCTCGGGCATTATGGACGCCACAAGCTCGAGAACGAGGCGATTGCGGCGCGCTATGGGGCCCATGTCGCGAGCACGGGATTGCGGTTTTTCAATGTGTATGGGCCGCGACAGGATCCGAAATCGCCCTATTCCGGCGTCATCAGTATTTTTGCCGAAAAGGCACAGAATGGGCAGACGCTTACCTTCTATGGCGACGGCGAGCAGACGCGCGATTTTATCTATGTGGGCGATATTGCACGACTGGTGCTGCGGGCGCTCGAAACAAGCCGTGGCGTGCGCGTGTTCAACGGCTGCACGGGGCAGGCGACGAGCCTGAAGCAGCTGGCGGCGACGTTGGGCGACGTGCTGCAGCTGCCCCTTGCCACCGCCTATGCCTCGGCGCGGGCGGGCGATATCCGGCATTCGCTCGGGAATCCGGACCATGCTCGTAACGCACTGGGTTTTGAGGCGAAAACAATGCTGGACGAAGGCTTGCGCCATTTGCTTGGTGCCGCACAATAACAATCTTTGCGCATAAATGGTTATTTGCTATACTC
>CAZUOS010000137.1:0-1822 GCA_964621415.1 uncultured Azospirillum sp. | reverse complement strand
GCCATAGCAAAGGGAGGATGCCATGAACGTCTCGATTGGTGAACGCTGGGAAGGGTTTGTCGCAGGGGTTGTCGCCTCGGGCCGCTATGGCTCGGCCAGTGAGGTGGTGCGCGAGGGGCTGCGACTGGTGGAGGAGCGCGAAGCCAAGCTCGCCGATTTGCGCCAGACGCTTGCGGCATCCATCGCCGAAGGTGGAAGGTACACCGATGAAGAGGTGGAAGCCAAAATAGAGGCTTCGCTGGATGCGTTGGAAGCCGAACAGAAGATGCACTGATGCGCCGCGTATTTCTCAACGATCGATCCGAACGGGACCTTGTCGAGATCGCGCGCTATATCACGCGCGAAAGTGGTAATCGCCAAGTGGCGCGCGCATTTATCCGGCGTGTGCGCGAAAAATGTGAGAATCTTGCGAGTTTTCCTGGTATTGCCATCCTCGAAGGCCATCGCGACTTTCCTTCAGTATTTACTTCCTAAACCGGGTTTCATGCACCTCAACGACCGCATTCGCCACGCACTGCATTTGATGGAAGCGACCGACCGCTCGTTGTTTATTACGGGCCGGGCGGGCACGGGCAAATCGACGCTGCTATCGCATTTTTGTGCGCGCACGAAAAAGCGCCCCGTGGTGCTGGCGCCGACGGGTGTGGCGGCGCTGAACGTGAAGGGCCAAACGATCCATAAGTTTTTTAATTTCTATATCGACGTGACACCGGAGAAAATACGCCGTCGGCAGATTAAGCCGCGCAGCACCCGGCTTTATCAGAAACTGCGCACGCTGATTATCGATGAGATCTCGATGGTGCGCGCCGATCTGCTCGATTGCGTGGATGAGTTTTTGCGCCTTTATGGGCCGGTGGAAGGTGCGCCGTTTGGCGGCGTGCAGATGATTTTCGTCGGCGATCTCTATCAACTGCCGCCGGTGGTGCGGCGCGAGGATGCCGAGCATTTCGAGAGCCGTTACGAGACGCCGTATTTCTTCAGCGCGGGCTGTTTGAAGGAAGTCGAGTTCTCGGTGATTGAGCTCGATACCATCTATCGCCAGCGCGATACGCAATTCATCGAGCTGCTGAACCGCGTGCGCGACGGCGATGCGCGCGCCGAGGATATAGAAAAACTCAACGCCCGCTATCAGCCTGGCTACACGCCGCCGACGGATCAGTTTTTTATCCACCTCACCACCACCAACCGGCGGGCGGATGAGATCAACGCCCAGCATCTGGCGGCGCTCGAGGGGCGTCAGCGTGTAACGAACGCCAAAATCAGCGGCGATTTTGGCAAAGAGTATTACCCGACGGCGACCGAGCTGCAATTCAAGATCGGCGCACAAATTATGCTCATCACCAACGATACGGGCGGGCGGTTTGTGAATGGCAGTATCGGGGTAGTCGAGGGCATCGAACGCGACGATGACGACCGCGCCTATGTAGCGGTGAAGCTCGAGGGCGAGGAGGCGACGATTGAGGTCTATCCGCATACGTGGGAGGTGTATAAATACCGCGTGGATGGCGGCGAGCTGGTGGCGGAATCCATCGGTAGTTTCACGCAGTTTCCGTTTCGCCTTGCCTGGGCGGTGACGATTCATAAGAGCCAGGGCAAAAGCTTCGACCATGTGATGCTCGATATGGATCGTGGCGCGTTCGCCAGTGGCCAGCTTTATGTGGCGCTCAGCCGGTGCCGCAGCTTCGAGGGGCTGGTGCTGATGCGGCCGCTCAGCCTCGACCATGTGCTCACCGATACGCGGATTCTGGCGTTTCTCGAGGCGCATCGCTATCAGCTGCCCGCCGAATTGCCGCCGCTCGACCCGCGCTTCGAGGTGCCGGTG
>CAZUOS010000136.1:0-4729 GCA_964621415.1 uncultured Azospirillum sp. | reverse complement strand
ACACGCATGATGGCAAACGTGGCCAAGCATGTGTTCAGCAACCCGATGAATCCGATATCCTATACGGGATTGGGGCGGCACATGGCCGCCGCGGGCGAGCTGGTGGAGCGTATTACCCAAAGCTATCCGAAGCCGGAGTTCGGCATTCGCAGCACGAACGTGAATGGCAAGCCGGTGGAAGTGTGGGAGGAAGTGGCGGTGGATAAGCCCTTCTGTAAGCTGCTGCATTTCAAGCGTGCGGGGGTGAAGGGCGGCAGCAAGCTGCTGATTGTGGCGCCTATGTCGGGCCATTATGCGACGCTGCTGCGCGGCACCGTCGAGGCGCTGATTCCGCACCATGATGTCTACATCACCGATTGGGCGAACGCGCGCGATGTGCCGCTTTATAAGGGCACGTTCGACCTCAACACCTATATCGATTACGTGGTGGAGTTTATTCGCCATCTCGGGCCGCGCTGCCACACCATGGCGGTGTGCCAACCCTCGGTGCCGCTGCTCGCCGCCGTCGCCCTGATGAACGCGACGAAAGACCCCTGTACCCCGCGCACCATGACGCTGATGGGTGGCCCGGTGGATACGCGCGAGGCGCCGACGAAAGTGAATCAGTTCAGCAAAGAACACCCGATGGAATGGTTCGAGACGAATGTGATTAGCCGCGTGCCGCTGAATTATCCGGGCTTTGCGCGCCGGGTTTACCCGGGGTTTTTGCAGCTTGCGGGCTTCATGAGCATGAACTTCGAGCGCCATGCGGGCGAGCATGCGAAGCTGTTCAAGCATATTACCGTGGGCGATGGCGAGGCGGCGAAAGCCCACCGCGATTTCTATAACGAATATCTGGCCGTGGCGGATTTACCGGCCGAGTTCTATCTGCAAACGATTGAAGAAGTGTTTCACCAGCACTCGCTGCCGGATGGGCGCTTGTTCCATTACGACGCGCGGGTGGAGCCGAAGGCCATCACCAAAACGGCGATCCTGGCGATTGAAGGCGAGCTGGATGATATCTCGGGCGTCGGTCAAACCAAAGCTGCGCTTGCCATTACCCCGAAGCTCGCGGCGAGCAAAAAGCATTATCACCTCGCCCCGGCGGTCGGCCATTACGGCATTTTCAACGGCCGTAAATGGCGCGAGCATATCCGTCCCATCATCAGCGAATGGATCGAGACGCACGCGTGAGGGGTGGCGGCTTGTCGTTTTCCCAATGAGGTTCGCTCGCTTCGTGGCGCGGAGCCACTGCTTTCGGCAGTGGTTCTGATCGTCTTTCCGAATCAAGATCATTCGGAGAGACGATATTTTTAGCCGCTTTGATTTTTATGAGGCCATATCGCCTCTTGCTTGCATCCCTTCTCGGCTCGTGTAAGAACGGGTTAGTGATCTTTTAATTTTGCGAGTGTGCCATGACCGAGACCGAAACCGTGAAGAAAAAGCGCAGCCTGATTGTGCCGATTGCGCTGCTGATTGTGACGATTGCGGTCGCCGGGTTTTTGGCGTCGCGCGCGGGGCTGGATAAGGCGCTGGTGAAGCAGCAGCTCGACCAGTTTATCGGCGAGCTGAAGGAAAAGGGCCATCTGCAGGGCCGCGAGGTGGATCTCACCTATGGCGATCTCGAGGTGGTGGGCAGCTTCGCCAGCAAGCATGTGGTGATTCATAACCCCGTGTTCAGCATGAAGCCGATGGCGCGCTATCAGCGTCCGCAGAGCGAGAAAAAACGCATCGATGCGGTGGTGATTACGACGCCTTCGGTCGAGGTGTATCCGCAGGCGCGGGATTTGTCGTCGCTGCGCTTGCAGTTCCCGGAGCCGATCAATGTGGCGGGGGCGGATGCGCCGGATCAGTCGCTGCTGAAGGTGACGAGCAATGTGCCGCCGGTGGTGACGCTCGGCCGCGAAACCAAGGACGCGACGACGGTGAATCAGCTGGGCTTCCAGGCGCCGACGCAGATGACGCTTACCTATCTGCGCGAGCAGCAGGCGAAGGGCGAAGAGGAAAAAACGCCCACCCTGACCCCGGTGTATGAGACGCTGGATGTGCAAATGGCGCAAGGGAGTGGGTTCTCGAGCGCGCTGACGGCTGATAAGGCAGCGCTGGGTAAGGTGAGCGTGTTCTTCCGTGGTCTGGTGCTGACGCCGAAAGAAGCGCCGGATACCACCGTGAAAGTGACCGAGCTGACCGGCGAATGGACCAATACGCTGAACGATAAAAACCTCAACACCATGCATGTTGCGGGCAAGGTGGGACCGGTGACCTCGGAGAAAAAAGACGCGCCCTATTTCCCGATCGCGCTGGCGGTGGATGCGACCTATGAAGGCGCGATGCCGAAAACGCCGGAAGCGGTGGCGAGCATTCAGTCGAGCGAATCGTCGCTGGTGCTGAAGACGTTTACCCTCACCACCAAGGATGCGAATCTCGGTGCCTCGGCGGATTTCAAGGTGCTGCCGAAGGGCGCGGATCTGCTGCCGGTGGGGACGGCGAAATTGTCGGTGACCAACGTGCCGTATGTGCTGACGCAGCTGCGTGATTATGGCGCGATTAAGCCCGAGCAGGAGCCCTTGCTCACGGCATTGCTCGAGCGGATTACCGGGCAGAAGATGGCCGAGATCAAGGATGTGGAGATTCCCGTGAATCGGGTGCGCGGTGGGGCGTTCACCATCGGCAAAACCAGCTTCGAGGAATTGCTGGCGCTGGTGCTGCAACAGGCCGTGCGTAAGCCGGGCGAGGAGGCGGCTCCGGCTGCGGCGGTGCCTTCGCCGGGTGTTGGCCAGCCGCCGCTGGTGCCGCAATTGCCGCCTGCCGATAAGCCGAAAGCGGCACCGATTGCGGTGCCCGATCATGGCGTGCGCGGCTGATGCGCGCGCGGCCTTCCTGGCTCGACGATGGGGCGCTGCAGCAATTTTTTGCCGCAACCCAGCAGGCGGGGGGCGAGGCGCGGATTGTCGGCGGCGCCGTGCGCGATGTGCTGCTTGGCCGTGTGGTCGGCGATCTCGATGCGGCGAGCACCCTTCCCCCGGAAGCAAATCTTGCGCTTGCCCGCACGCTGGGGTGGAAGGCCGTGCCTACTGGCATCGCCCATGGCACGGTGACGCTGGTGCTGCCGGGCGGTCGGCCGCTTGAGGTGACGACGCTGCGCCGCGATGTGACGACCGATGGACGGCGCGCCACGGTTGCTTTCACCGATGATTGGGCGATGGATGCGGCGCGGCGCGATTTCACGATCAATGCGCTGTCGATGGATGCGTCCGGGCGGCTCTATGATTATTGCGGAGGTGAGGCTGACCTGGCAGCGCGGCGCTTGCGCTTTATCGGCGAACCGGCGGCGCGCATCGCAGAGGATGGTTTACGGATTTTGCGCTATTTCCGCTTTTGGGCCGTGCTCGAGGCCGTGCCAGACGACGCTGCGCTGACGGCGATCGCGGCGGCGAGAGGTATGGTTGCACCACTTTCCGGCGAGCGCATCGCGGCGGAGATGCGCCGGTTGCTTGCGGCGCCGCAGCCCATGCCTGCGCTTGTGGCGCTTGCGGCCTGCGCGCTTCCGCCCTTGCTGACGGGAGGTGACTGGCACATGGCGGGGCTTGAGGCCTTGCTGCGGCTTGAGGCGGCGCATGGCGTGGCCCCGAACCCCTGGGTGCGGCTGATGGCGCTGATCGCGCCCGAGGCGCGGCCTGCTGCGGTAGATTGGGTGCAGGCGCGCTGGAAGCTGAGCCGTAAGGAAGCGGCCGTGCTGGCATTTTTGGTGACGGCATTGCCGCCGCTGACGCCGCCTGCGCAGGTGAAATATGGGTTGCGCCGCGCGCCGCGCGCCACAGTGCAGGCGTGGCTGGTGTTGTGGCTGAGTGCGGCACCAGAGTTGGCGCAGGAAGCCGCCGCCTTGCTGGCCTTGGCGGCGAGGTGGGAGCCGCCCTGCTTTCCCCTTCAGGCGAAGGATCTGCTGGCCCATGGAATGACGCCCGGCCCGGCCCTCGGTGTGCGGTTACGTGCGCTCGAAGACGCTTGGGAGGCGGCGGATTATCAGCCCACGCGTGAGGATTTGCTGCGGCTGTAAAGCTTTAAGCGGTTGCGTTTCCGACGACTTCCGAGCGGCGCAGGTTGAGGTAGATGAGCACCGTCGCCGAGACATAGATCGAGGAATAGGTGCCGACAATCACCCCGAAAATCATCGCGGCGGAGAAGCCATAAAGCACGTCGCCACCGAACCAGACGAGGCCCGCGAGCGCCGCCAGCACGGTGCCGCCGGTGAGGAAGGTGCGCGCCAGCGTTTCGTTACACGCAAGATTCAGCACCTCGGCCACGGGGCGCACTTTGTATTTGCGCAAGTTCTCGCGCACGCGGTCGTAGATCACTACCGAGTCGTTGATGGAATAGCCGATGACGGTGAGCACCGCCGCGACCGAGGTGAGGTTAAACTCGATTTGGGTGAAGGAATAGAAGCCGACGGTGAGCACCGCGTCATGCACCAGGGCGAGGATGCCGCCCACGCCATACTGCCACTCGAAGCGGAACCAGAGATAAACTGCCATGGCTCCCATGGCGAGGGTGAGGGCAAGGAAGCTGCTTTTGATCAGCTCGCCGCCGACTTGTGGCCCGACATAATCCGTGCGCAGATATTCGATGGGGGCGCCATAGCCGGTATCGAGTGTTTGGCGCACGGCGACTGCCACCTGGTTCTGGTTTTCGTCACCTTGCGGTTTCAGGCGGATCAGCAGCCATTCGCCGTTCATCCGTTCGCCCCGCAGCG
>CAZUOS010000135.1:0-4730 GCA_964621415.1 uncultured Azospirillum sp. | reverse complement strand
GATAGCGCATTGTATATTCTAATTTTTTGCCTCTCAGTGAAAGGTTCTGAAATACAAAATTCAGCAACTCGCGTTTGCGGGTTACGTCCGAACCTTTGAAGTCATCGAGCGCACCTGTTGCGATATTGATGAGGTCGATCAAGCATTTGCTGAACTTGTCGTCGGCCTCGTCAAAACTGTGGATCAGCTCGTCAATTTCATACTGGCGATCCTTGAGCTTTTTCTTCTTGGCCTCGAACTCGGCCTTGTCGAGCACCTTGTCCATGAGCAGGTCAAGCAGCTTATCCAGCTTCTCTTCGATCTCGGTGTGTTCCTTCTTGAGCGATGCGGTCTGGCCGCGATGGAAGATTTTCTTCTCCGCGTTGGTTGAGCGAATGTAGTTCAATAGTGCGATCAGTGATTCCGTGTCGGTGATTTTCAGTGTCGCCAGCGCATCTTCCGCTTGGGCGATCACATCCTCCTCGCGCACCCACATTTTTTTGTCGGGTTTTTCAGGGTTGTAGATAGCAAGATACGTCCATGACCCCGTGCCGCCGTTTTGGTATGTTTTGCTGTGTGTTTCGGCCGTGGCGAGTCGGCCAGTGATGGCGCAGGTAAGAATCCCACGAAACACAAAATCCTTGCCGCGATAAAGCGGCATTTTCTTTGAACGTCCCTGGCGCACCTCTTGGCACATATCAAACAGCGACTTGCTGATGATGGCTTCATAGCGGTGCGGATATTCCGCGCCTGTTTTTTTTACGCGCATGACCCCGTAATAAAATGGGTCTTGCAGCATTTTATGAATGTGGTTCGCAGTCAATCCTTTCTGGTTGCCACGGCAATTTCTAAGCCCAATCTTTTTGCAATATTTCATCATCTGCGAGAGCGAATAATTCCCTGTCGCATATTGCTCGAACATTTGCCGCAGCAACGGTGCGCGGTCAATATCAACCACAATATCGCTTTTGCCATTCTCGCGCTTCACATGCAGATAGCCCACGGGCGCGGTGCTGATCCACTCGCCGCTGCGTAGCTTCTGCGCGATAGAGCGGTTGATATTGTCCCTCATGCTATCGACATAGGATTGCGCCATCACCACGCCGATACTCCACATCAAGCGTTCCTGCGAGATGGAATCTTTATGGATAACGTAGCCTTCAGTGTTAAAATGCAGCTCAATTTTACCCTCTTTAATCATCGGATCAAGGATGGGGTATTCCTGAAAACTGCGCTGCACACGGTCAACCTTGTCGGCAACAATGGCGACGGGCTGTTTGTGCTTCTTGGCAAATTTTATCATCTCCATGAACTGCCTGCGGTGGCAGATAGTAGAGGACTCAATCACCTTGAATGTCTCAAGCACCGTTAGGTTTTTACGCCTGCAATATTCCTGTAACCGATGCACCTGAGCGTCAATCGAATAGCCTTCTTCCTGCTCTTTCGATGATACCCGCGCTAATATCACGGCGACTTTGGCTTGCGTCATATCTCACCCCCTTCAAGTTCCCAGCCGAGGCTGGTGATCGGGGAGTTCGTAAACCGTGCTAATACGGTTATGTTGGCCTTTAGGCAAAGCCCTGGACATAGCCAACATCTCCCCGACCATAGAGGGAGATCAGGGATTCTACACCAGAAATGGTTGGTGTCACCAATTAGCATCGGGGTTACGACACCCCAGAATCGTCTGCGATTCCACTTTCGATGTTAGCATTGGTGCAGGTGGAATCAATGCTCCTTTCAAGGCGTGATTGCAGAATCGTTTCAAAGAATCCGATGAGCCGACGCGCCGCTGCCGCAGCTTCGCCGTCAGTGATAGGTTCGGGCGAAAGTGCTTTCATGCGCCCGATCAGGCAATCGAACAATTCTTCTTTGCTGCGCCTATCACTGTTGATGCGTGCGATGAGTTCTTCCCTGTTCATGACACACCTCGCCACGACGCGGATGCGCACAAACGGAAAAAACAAAGCGGTTTCGCAGGGAGATTTCGCAGAGTGGCATAAATGGAAATGCAAAACTCTCGCGATGATACAATGTAAAATAGCAAAATCTGTTCACGATGGGTAGTGTTTTTTTGCTTAAGCATTTCGCCCCCCATTTCGCGGGTAGTTCAGGCAAGTGGCAACCGTGAGCAAAGCGGCCTTCCATTTATTGTGGGCATTGGTGCGGCAAATCCCCAGCTGCCAACAGATTGGCCGCCATGGAACGCCCGATGCGCGTAGCCAAATCAGGCGGCGGTCATCCTCGTCGGTGAGGAAGAAAATCCACTGGATAGTTTCTTCCATGCGGCTGATCGCCTCCGCTGATGGCGGACCAAGTCGCATCGGCATGACCTCGCCGTCTAACACCTCGCGTGCAGTGCGGATAATGGTCGGCCATGCGTTGAAATATCCGCGCACATGCACACTCGGCAGGCGGCGCAAGGTTCTTGATGCCTCCTTAAAGCGGTCGGCCACATCTTGGGGAGTCCAGAAATCGGGAGCGTGTGTCATGCTACGGCCTCCACAATGAGTTCCACATGGGTGACACGCGCACTGTTTTTGGTCGCCTCCGCGAATGAGCGGTTGAGGTCAGCGAGGTAGTGCTGCGTGATCCAATTCTGAATGAATTTGCTGGGGCAGCGCATGGTGACGACAGAGCCGTCGCCGTGACGAAGCATCCGTATAACGCTTGTGCCTGCAAACCAGCTGCGACACGCACTCTTGCCATGCTTGTGCGCGAGCGCGGCCAGCACCCCATCCCACGCTTCCTGCAAAGCGGTCACTTCGCAGGCGGGTGGCCTTGGTGGATGATTGCCACCTGAGAACGCACCCTCAAGAATTTTCGCTACATGCTCGGATGATTCAACTGCCCAGCCGAGTGTGATTGTCCAGTTCTTGCCAGGAATCTTGCCAAGGCAGAAATCCGATGTGCCGATGATTTCGCAGTAATACCGCCATGCATGCATATCCTGCTGAAAATCCTCCGCCCACCGCTCGGCCATCTGCTCTTTGCGTTTGGCGGTGAGTATGGCCTTCTGCCCTTTGGTGAGCTTGCTCTGCACCTCTTGATCCCAGATGTCTCGCATCTGGTGAAGAATCTGGCTGTGCGCTTTTTCTTCGCTCTGCGCTTGTCCACCGATCTGCTGTTTTTCTTTCTCGCGCTCTTTCTTTTCTGCTCTCGCTCTAAGTTTTTTATCTGTTTTCTTTTGATCTGAAGATTCTGCTTTCTGTAAATCTGTACTTTCTGCTGATCTGTGTTCTGTATCTGCATTCTGTACTCTGTTCTCTGTATCTGGTTGGATTTTGCCGTTTTTGCGTGACGATGCGTGTTGCTCCGTAACAGCGCGTGACGTTTCGTGACGCGGCGTGACGGTCTGTGACGGTGCAGCCTCTTTTTGACCTTCACGGTATTTTTTGGCACGCTCGGCATCGCTGAGATACTGTCGCGTTTCCCAGCTCACCACGCGGCCTTCCGCATCAATCATGCCTTTCTCGCGCATGGTTTGCAGAATTGCTTCCACTGCGTCCTGGCTAATATCCTGCATCACCGCGATCTGCTCGGAATCAATCCTGACCGTGCCGCGTTGTTTATGACGAGAAGCGGAATCCAGTACGCACAGCCATACTGTCACCACATGCGCCATCAGTTGTTCACTGCGTTTGGCAATGACCCTAAGTTTTGCGTCTTCTGGCATACCGTGATAAACCCTGTACCATTCGATGGTTGTCATGCGCGATCCTGTGGATTGCTGCCACGCGCCATTGTTTTTTCTGTTATGACTGTTTTGAGCGCACGAATTGATAATGCTGCGCGGTGAAACTCTCTGGTGGCCTGCTTATGCAGCATAATCAGGTCGTCTAATTCCATGCCGCGCATGGTTTGCTCAGTCAGACGGCAGATTTCATCGAATGCTGAGATTGGTGGGTGGTGATCGTTCATGTGTGCCTCCTTGTTCAAACTATTTGGTGTGAACAAAAGCTCGCACACATCGGGTGGGGAGCGCGTGGGGCTTGGTGAGGGCTTGGGTGGGAATTAGTGGGGGATGGAAATTCCCATCTTCGTCCCGCATTGACGCAAAAATACCCTGTCAAGTGGTCTTGGTGAGGGCTGGCTGGGGGATAAGGTGGGGCGCAAGTGGGGATGAAGTGGTACATCCGCAAACAGCGTTGCGCTTTCGCGCATAACCTCTATGCTGTTTTTTGAGTAACGGGCGTAAGAACCCGCAAAGATGCGATGATTTTGGACTGCGTATTTACCGCTTTCAGTCCTCCCACTACGTTGGGAGGGCGATGGAATACAACACCGCTTGCGGAAATACATCGCGGCTGCTTTGCGGCTTCTTAACCTCCCAGCACCAGTGTGCAGGCGACCTCGTTACCCGAAAGGAGCGAGGCGTTATGGGCTATAAATACCAAAATAAACTGGATGAAGAACGCGAGCGCGAATACTGGAAACATGCACCCTGGTGGCACAAACTGCTATACCGCCTCGCGTATGTCCTGTTCATTCTGCTCGCATTGTGGGGCAGCGTGGGCTGGCTTATCGCTAAGTTGTTCGGTTGGTAGATTCAGGCAATAATAACCGCGCCCATCAGACTTAATCAGCATTTTCCAAGCAGGCTGCGTTCTGAAAATATCGCGCAGACGGGTGCTGCTAGAGCCTGCCTGCTTGAGTAACGTCTTGCCAAAAAGCCACGGCCTGCCAGCGATCATGGCCTCATGCAGTGAGCGCACCACCATCGCTTGCTTTTCACCCAGATGATAGTTTTG
>CAZUOS010000134.1:0-4742 GCA_964621415.1 uncultured Azospirillum sp. | reverse complement strand
GATTACTTGCCACCGAACTCTCCTAAGTTTCTAAAGCCAACACGGAAGGTATAGGTTGTGTTGGGCGCCACGTCGCGGTCGCTTGAGTAGTTTTGCATCGATTGCAGCATCATAGTGAAGCATTCGTTTTTGTAAATAAGCCCGGCGCTATCGCTCACCATTTCATCGAGACGCAGGTTGCGCGTGGCATTGCCGAACAGGCTCCAGCGCTCGCTCAGTGGCAATGTACCGCCGACCGAGCCTTCACGGCTATCGTCCAGATAGCGATTGTTGCGGATCTCGCGGAACGACGTGTTGAGCGATAGCCATGGCTTGGTGAAACCGATCTCGAACTCGTCGCGGTTCAGCATCGCGGATTGGTTGTCGAGCGCGTAGCGGAAGTTGAAATAGAACGGCGCAAGCTGCGCCCCAAAACGCCCGATATAATCCGAGAACCGCTCGCCCGCATGGTTGGAATTGGGGAACGGCGTGTCGTTGCTGAAGCTGTAGCTTTGGCCAAACATCGCATCGAACGCCATGCCGCCGCGCGCGTAATAATGGCTGCGGAAACCATAGGCGAGACGCGACCCGGCATCGACCAGATCCAGCCCCGGCATCCGGTTAAGGCTAAAGATGTTGGTGTCGCTCAGTTCCAGCAGTCGGCTATCCTCGTTCGAAATTTTTGTGCGATTCCCCTCCTCCGGCTGAACGACCGCGAGCGCAATCGGCTCCAGCATCCAGGTACCTTTCTCGCCCGGATTCATCAGCGGGTAGCGCCATTCGAGCGCCGCCTGCGGCAAGGTACGCGCCGTGACGCCACTGAAACTATCGGTCGAGGAAAGCGCGACATTCTCGGAATCATAGATATCCTGCCGCAGATTCACCGTCGCCGTCAGCACTTGTCCATCGGCAGTGACATGCGGCAAGCTCACCCCCGGTGTTACCGACACGCGTCGCTGGCTCACCCCATCCGCGCGCGAGAGGGCCTGCATATCGCCCGCCAGATGAAAGCTCGCCCCATTGCTCCCCAGCGCCATTTCGCGGTAGCCCTTCACAATCGGCAATACCAACGGGGTTTTGCTCGTCACATCCGTGGTGCGCATCCCCTGAATGCTCAAACCCTCGGTGGTGAAGAAATTATTCCCCGTCGCCTGCTCGTAATAGGCACGCGTGAACAGCGATTGCTGGTTGCCAAACCCATAGCGGCGCAGATAGGTCTGGTCGGAGGCACGGTTAAGGTCGAAGCCGATATGGGTGTCGTCAGCAATGGCTTCATCGCCAATGGCAAACACATGCCCGCGCAGCTCGTTGCCCGACACTTCCTGGCCACTCGAGTTCACCCGCTGCGGATCGGTGATCGAGGCCCGCACCTGATACTTCCCATCATCGGTTAACTGATGGTAATCGCCCTGCAACAGCGGCCCCTGCAAACTGGTAAGCCAGGTGGTGAGCAGCAGGTCTTTGTCTTCGGCGATGCGCCAGTAATAAGGCACGCGCGCCACGGTGCCGAGATTGGCATTGCCCGTGGCATAATTCGGGGTGAGGAAGCCACTCTTGGCCGAAGCGTCCGGCGTCGGGTGCGAGAGATAGGGCGTGTAGAACATCGGCACGCCGTACATCTCCATCGTCGCGTCGTGATACGTCACTTTTTCCTTGTCGTCATCGACTGTCGCCTTACGCGCATTCATTTGCCAGAAAGGTGCCAGATTTTCGCAGATATTACACGGCGTGTAGCTGGCCTTGCTCAGCTGCGTGGTATAGCTGTTCGCCCGCACAGCACGTTTGGCCACCATCACCGCACCATCGGCAAAGCGCGCCTTAAACTGGGCGATGACCGCTTGTTTCATTTCGTCTTTTAGCTCGGCGCGTTCGGCAAAATACACATCCCCGCCGGGTTGCAGCATCGCCACATTCCCCTCGGCCAACACCACATCCTGTGCCTGGTAATAGGTGACGCGATCGGCAGTAAGGATACTCTCGCCCTGCATCACCTCCACATGCCCAGAAGCCACCACGATATGGCTTTTCTCGTCGGCATTCATTTCGTCGGCATCCATGGCAACCGGCGCGCTGGAGTCGGGCTTTGGCAGCTTCACGTTGGTCACTGGCAAGGCATCGTTCGGCGTCAGGTAAAGGCTAGGCTTCTGCGCATTGGCAGCAAGCGCCAGCGGCGCATAGCTAATGGCCAACAGCCAACAGCCAACCGCGAGCCGCCAACCGCTTCCCCTAACCTCTGACCTCTGACCTCTGATCTCTCCCTTGTGCATCAGCCATCCTCCAGATGCAACAGCATCGCGCCCGAGAGCATGGCCACAATCAAGCTCGGGGCCCAGGCCGCAAGCGTAATCGGAAGCGTGCCACTCCCCCCAAGCGCATAGATGAGGTTAGTGAGGAAATAGAGGGTGAACCCAGCGGCGAGTCCCGTCACTACCAACACGCCGGTGCCGCCACGGCGCGGGGGCCGCAGCGAGAACACCGCCGCAAGCAGCGTCATGCCCGCAAGCAGCAACGGCAGCGCAATCAGGCTATGGAAATGAAGTTTATGATGCAGCGCCGAGAACCCGGCTTTTTCCAACACCGCAATGAACCCCGGCAGCTCCCAGAAGGAGAAGGTTTCGGGGTCCGAAAAACTGTCCTGAATCTGCGTCAGGGTCAGCCGCGTCGGCAGCCGATAGAGCGCATGCTGCTGCGGCATCACCCCAGGACTGCTGAGTGTCGCCTGAGCAATTTCCCATTGGCCGGTGGCAAGCTGCGCGCTCGGCGCATCAATCCGCCCAAGGAAACGATGCGCATCGTCGAATAGTAAAATCATCACCTGCGCCAGCGCGTAGCTGGTCTGGTCCATCCGCGCCGCATAGAGGATATATTCCGCCGCCGGTTTCCCTGCGAAGCTGATGCCCTCTTCCCCCGTCTGCCGCAGCCAGAGGCCGCTTGCCGTCAGCACCATCATGTTCGTACTGCCGGTGATGTATTTACTCTCGATGCGTTCATACCGCTTGATGCTCGAGGCCGCGACGGGGTTTACCACCGTCACGAACAGCACGCCGAGACTTGCCGCCACCACCACCCCCGGCAGCAGAAACTGCCACACCGAAACGCCTGCCGCGCGCGTCACCACCAGCTCGCTCGAGCGCGCGAGTCGCGCCAGCGCCACCATGGCCCCCACGAGAATGGTGAACGGATAAATCCGCTCCGCCGTCGTCGGCAGCTTCAGCAGCGCCATCTCAAGAATCAGGTGGAATGGCACCCCACGCGCCGTATCCGCCGCCCGCCGCACATGGTCGAGCAACTCCACCACATAAATAATCCCAAGCACGATCACCAGCGTCAGCACCATGCTGCGCAAAAACTGGCGACCCAGATAGCACGACAATGTCCAGGGGAGTTTCATGGCGCGCCCCCTTCAGGCATCGCCACGACACGCGGTTTGCGCCATAGCCGTCCCCCGCCCAGCACATAGAGGCCAAGCAGCACCCCACCGACCGCCAGCAGGTAAAGCCCCCCCGCCATCGCGGGCAGACGCACGGCGAGCCCGCGCGCACCGAAATACACCACCAGCAGCAGCGCCGTCACCAACGCCGAGGCCACCATACGCTGCCATTGCCCACGCCGGTTAAACTCGCTCGAGAGCAGCAGCGCCAGCGCCATCAACGGCAGCGAAAGGGCGAGAAGCGGCCAGGTAAGCCGCTGATGCGCCTCCGCCAAAAACGCCCCCGCCTGTTTCTCACTCAAGCCCTCGGTACTGAACAGCTGACGAATACCCAACTCATCCGCCGAAGGCTTGCGCGCGTTCGTCGCCCCATAAAAGGCGAAATCGATGCTGTAATCATCAAACGCCAGCCAGCTCACCTTGCCCTCGCGCCATTGCTGACGTATGCCATGGCTCAGGCGAAAACGCGGCCCATGCTCACCCTGCTCGAGCCGACCGTGATCGGCAATCAATGTCAACGCCTGCTTGGGATCGCGGTTATCCTCGAGCAGAATCCCCTCGAGATTATTCGCACTATCGCGCGCACGCACGAACACGGTCACCCCCGGCATGGGGTTGTTGAACACCTCTTCCTCAAGCAGCACCGAGGCATATTGATCGCGGAAAAACGCCCGAATATCGCGGAACTTCCCATTCGCCGCCGGCATCAGAAACAGCGACAGCGCATAGCACATCAGCACCGCCCCACCGCCCACCATCCACACGGGCCGCGCCAGTTGCCGTGGGCTGATCCCGACGGCCCCGAGCACAATCAGCTCGCTCTCGACGGTCAGGCGGTTATAGGTATAAATCACCGCAATCGTCAGGCAGATGGGAATCAGCACCAGCAGCAGCGAGGGCAGCATCAAGCCGGTGAGGTAGAAAAAATCCGCGATGGAAAGCCCGCGCCCCAACACAAAATCGATAAACTTCAACATTTGTGTCAGCCATACCAACGCCGTCAGGCTCGCGGTGATCACCACCGACGGCCAAAGCAAATGCTGAAGCACATACCGTTCATACTGACGCATCCCGCCGTTATAAGCGGCGCAAGGCAGCGACGCAAGCAAGCTCGCCGAATCATTCAGCCCTATCCAGAGATTCTATGAAAGAAACCATGAAACCGGCTCCATAGCTCTCCCCTTGCGGGGGAGCCAAATCCCTCTTGGGATTTGGTGGGGGGCCACAATCCCCTTGCCTCCGCGTGCAGACCACGGCAAGTTGCTCCCGTCTCGCCCCTGGAGGTTCGTATGCGTCGCCTATTCCTGCTCCCTTTGCTGATTCTTGCCGCCTG
>CAZUOS010000133.1:0-4809 GCA_964621415.1 uncultured Azospirillum sp. | reverse complement strand
AAGCCGTCATCGGGCGAAAGCTCGTCGATCAGCATTTTGAGGAAGGTCGATTTCCCCGAGCCGTTCGGCCCCAGAATGCCGATGCGGTCGCCACGCAAAATACGCAGCGAAAAATCGTCGAGAATGGGGATGCGCTTGCCCTCGCGCGCGAAGCTTTTGCTGACGTTTTTAAACTCGGCGACGATTTTGGAGCCCGGCGTGGTGGCGAGCGGGTCTAGCTCAATCTTCTGGGTTTTATTGGCGAGCGCGGCTTTATCCTTACGGATTTTCTCGCGCAGGCGGTGCAGCTCGTTCATGCGGCGTTGGTTGCGTTTACGCCGGGCGCTGATGCCGCCCTGGGTCCAGTCGAGCTCCGCCTCGAGTTTTTTGTTGAGGTTATGGAGGGTGCGGGTTTCCTGTTCCAGCAATTGCGCCGCCCAATCCTCGAACCCGGCATAGCCATCCGGGCAAGTGCGCACGATGCCTTGTTCGAGCCAGAACACGGTATTGCTGAGATTGCTCAGGAACGTGCGGTCGTGGCTGACGGTGATGACGGCGCTGCGGCTTGATTTCAGGAAGGTCTCGAGCCATTGAATGGCTTCGAGGTCGAGATGGTTGGTGGGTTCGTCGAGCAGCAGCACGTCCGGCTCGTCGATGAGGGCCTGCGCCAACGCCGCGCGTCGCAGCTGGCCGCCGGAGAGGTGGCCCATGCGCGCATCGGGATCGAGCCCGAGCGGGGCGAGCACAATATCCACGCGGTAGCCGAGCTCGAGGTCGTCTGGCCGGTGCGCCATGCCGCGCATCACGAAGTGGCGGACGGTTTCCTCGGGCAGACTATCCACCTGCTGCGCGAGGTAGCCAATGGTCGCCCCCGGCAGGCGGAAGGTTTTCCCCGAATCGGGCTGAATATCGCCGGTGATGAGGCGCATCAGGGTGGTTTTGCCTGCGCCGTTGCGCCCAATCAGGCAGATTTTATCGCCCTCGCTGACATGCAGATCCACCCCCTGAAAAAGCGGGCGGGTGCCAATATGCAAATGCACATCCTGTAGGCTGAGTAAGACACGTTTCGACATCGGCGCTCATTAGAGCATTCGCGCGCGGGATGCAAACGGGTTGGCGATAGTATCTAAAATCCTTGTGAGGCAGGCACAGGGCCAAAAGCCGTGCCGCAAGCGGTGCCTTTATAGTGGCGACCGCCCCAGCAATAGACGTGACGGTTCGTGGCAACGCCGCAGGTGGTGTAGGAGCCTGCCGAGAGTGAGAGCCATTTGCGGTTGGTCATCACGCGCTTGGGAGCGGTTTCGTAGAGGTTGTCTTCGGACCCCAGATGCGCATCGATACAGCTATTCGGGTTCGAATAGTCGTTGTCGCCCCAGCAATAGGCGTCGCCATCGAGCGTAATGCCGCAGAAATACATGGCGCCTGCTGCCGAGCCCGAACGCGCGGCTGTGACCGAGCGCCATTTGAGTGTGCCCACCTGTTGTGGCGTGCCAGTAGGAAAGTTGCTGCTAGTTCCGATGCCAAGCTGGCCTTTATCGTTGCTGCCCCAGCACCAGAGGCTGTGATCGAGTTTGATGCCGCAGACTGAGAAATCACCGGTTACGGATGACCACCCCGTAATCACAGTTTGCAGCCAGATGCCGCCGCCCGTGACCGGGTTTGGCCTCGACTGAGTGCCGGTGGCGTTACCCAATCCATAAATGCTGTGCGACGGGGTGCTAGTGTAGTCTGTAATATAGCATTCGGTGCCCCCATAAGAATTGATGGCACAGAAAATACCGTTCTCGACATAGGCGCTATCGTAAAATGCTTGAGAAGTAATATACAGGGGAGCATAAAGTTCACCGGGGGATTTCCATGTGTTCGATTCCTTGATCCATACTTTATTATATTGATCGATCGCAATGTTCTGATAATTATTACCACCAGAGACCAGTTTCAACGGCACGATATCACCTGCCGTGTTAAGCGGCGGGTAAGAACCCGTGGCGACGGGCCCCATATTGCTCGAGTATCCGGGGCTGCCGTCATAGCCGTAGAACGTGCCATCAGGCGTGAGGCTTCCTCCTGCGTGGTATCCCCCAATGGTGGCGGTGAACCAGCTACCGGCCGGGGAGGCGATTCCCCAAGATCCGGCATAGATATTATTCGTCGACGGCGTCCAGATCTCGCCGTTATCGGTCAGGAAGGAGAAACCCAACCCATCGGAAGCGAGGCGGGTAGAATAATCCGCATCCGCCAGGGCGCAGTGGTGGTTGCTGCCGGCTGCCCCATCGGCCAGGGTTTGCATCAGCATGGGGTATTGCCCGGTATTGGTTACGGCAACGGGGGTGGCGCTATCGCTGGTCGCTGAATTGCCGAGCTGGCCGTTTTGCCCTTTGCCCCAGCAATAGAGTTTATCCTCGAGCGTGCGGCCGCAGGTGCTGTAGCCGCTGGCAGCAATGGCGGTAAACTTCAGGCTGCCGCCAACCAGCGTGGGGGTGGCGCTTGCGGCGCTGCTGACGTTCCACCCCCAGCAATACACATCGCCGTTCTTGAGCAGGCCACAGGTGTGTTTTTCGCCGAGCGCCAGGTCGACAAAGGCATAGCCACCATCAACCCGTACGGGAGATTGCTGATCGCTGGTGGCGCTTGCCGCATTGCCGAGCTGGCCGTTATCGTTCGTGCCCCAGCAATAGGTGTTGCCCGCCATGGTGATGCCGCAGGTATGTTCGGTCGCGCGGATGAGTTTGAACTTTCGATCGAGCGCCGAAAGGGCCGAGACATCGACTGCGCGCAGCGAAGCGCTGTTGGCGTTGGTGCCATCGCCCAGATAGCGGTTCCCCCAGCAATAGGCAGTATCGCTGCTGGCCAGAATCGCGCAGGCATGCTGCCCACCGCTGGCGATTTGCTTGAATGGCCCTGCCGATAATAGCTGCGGCGTGGTGACGCTGCCCCCGCCGCCGCCACAATTGAAGCCGGCATTGCCCCAGCAGTAAATGCTACCCGTGTTATAGTCGAGCGCGTAGCTCGAGCTATCGCCCAGAGCAATTTGTTTGAAGGAAATGCCCATCGGCATGGTGACTGCCACGGCGTTGGTTGCGTTTCCCGTGCTGCCATTTCCCAGCTGGCCGTTAGTGCCGCTGCCCCAGCAATAGGCATTACCCTCTACCAGCCCGCAGCTATGCAGTTTGCCGGTGGCAGTGGCGGAGAAATAGGCAAAGCTTGTGGCGCTGGGAAGCGTGACAACCGAGGGGGCACTACGATCAAAGCCCGAGCTGCTGTTGCCCAACTGGCCGACACTGTTATTGCCCCAGCAATAGAGATTCGAGAGAGGATAGTTCTTCACTGGTTTGGTGCCGACATTGACGATGTCGTCAAAATACCCGGCACCGGAGTTTTTTCCATCGCTGAGGGCACGGTCGACAATCGCCATCACATTCTTGCCGCTGGTTGCGCTGGCGACGGTGCTGGCGGCGCAGTTTAGGTTGCTCATCATGCCGTTGTTGGGGCACCAGGTAACGCCTGTGTCCTGGTTGATTTTTGCGGCGCCGAGTCCATCGGTGCCGTGGCTGAAGACCGCATAGGCAATATCGCCACGCACTTCGTAGGCAGCAAAGGGGTTGCTGCGAAGCGAGATCACACCCAGTTCGCCATCGTCCTGGTAGCCATTAAAGGGGGAGGCGCTGGTGAGGTTATCGACCACCATATAGGTGAGTTTATTGCCCCAGCAGTCGCCCGCGTAGTTGGGGGTAAGCCCTAACGTGGCGAAGGGCAGAGCGCCGATGCTGACAGTTTCGTTATGTAGCGTATCGGTTTGTTGGGTGACGATGACGCCAAGATCGGTGGCGGCCACTTCGCGGCCAAACGCCGCCGAGCTGTTGTTGGCATCACGCCTGGCAGGGCGGGGAAGGCGGTTATTGGCAAAGGCGAAACGGTCGATCGCTGCATGCACTTCGGCGAGCTGTTTTTTGGTGGCGGCGTAGCATTGCGTGTCCGACAGCGAACCCGTGCCCATCATTTTCAGGCCGAAGCCAACCACGAGCCCTGCAATCAGCAGAACAATCGTCAACTCCATCAGGCTGAACGCACGCAATTTGCGAGACACACACACACCCATTTCTGCTCGCCACTGACCTTCTGCGATACGCAGGCCTAAGGTAGTTGCTGCCAGTGCTGCATTATAGCCTGATCTGCTGCATTGCGTCAATGCTTGAGCCACACTGCATCCAGCTATTTCTGGACAGTGTAGGGAGAGGCTGATACGCTTTTAACCAATTGTTATTCAGCTAATTATTATCGCAGGTATGCCTGCGCGCGCAGCCAATGGTCGGCCAGCACGCAGGCCATCATGGCTTCGCCCACCGGCACGGCACGGATGCCGACGCACGGATCGTGGCGGCCCTTGGTGACAATCTCGGTGTTTTCGCCCGTGCGGGTGACCGTCTCGACCGGGGTAAGGATGCTGCTCGTGGGCTTGATGGCGAAGCGCACCACAATCGGCTGGCCGGTTCTGATGCCGCCCAAAATGCCGCCCGCATGGTTCGAGAGAAAGTCTGGTGCGCTGGAGCCTGTGCCCGAGCGCATGCGATCCGCGTTTTCTTCGCCGCGCAGGTTGGCGGCGGCGAATCCGTCGCCAATTTCCACCCCTTTTACGGCATTGATGCTCATCATCGCTTCGGCGAGTTTGGCGTCGAGCTTGTTATAAATCGGGTCGCCGAGGCCAACGGGCACGCCCGTTGCCACCACTTCGATGATTGCGCCGAGAGAGGAGCCTTCCTTGCGCACGGTGTCGAGCTTCTCAGCCCAGCGAGCGGCGGCTTTGGCATCGGGGCACCAGAAGGGGTTGTT
>CAZUOS010000132.1:1868-4901 GCA_964621415.1 uncultured Azospirillum sp. | reverse complement strand
GATTGCGCGTGCGTGGCGGTGAGGAGCGTGGGAGCTGGGCGGAAGGGCAGTTAGCCTACGCCGTGCTGCGCCGCGACTGCGCCTGGGTGCCGCATATGCTGGCGGATTGGTGCCTGGCTGAGGATTATGCCTACGCGCAGCAAAAATCGCGGCCAGAGGCGCAGCAGCAATCGCTGCTGGCGCGGGCGCTGGTGCGGCGCCTGCTCTATCGGAAAACGGGCGAGAAAACGCTTTCCTTGCTGCGTGAGGCTTCCGGGCGAATGGCGTGCGCGCATGCGCAATGGTCCTATCTTTCGCTCACGCATTCGGGCCAGTTCGTGGCGGCGGCCATCAGCGTTGCGCCGGTGAGTATCGACCTCGAATGCTGGAAGCCGCGTGATGTGCGCGCGCTGGCGGCGGCCTTGTTCCCCGCACAACTGCCTGAGATAGAGGTGGAGGGCTTGCCCGCTTTCTATGCCCTTTGGACCCAGCGCGAGGCGCGCATCAAACTGGGGGCGGATGCGGACATGGCGCAGTATCGCACCTTTCAGCACCCGGCGCGACGTTACAGTCTGACGGTGGGGAGCAATCGATGGCCCGCGCAAAAAGATTGAAAGCCATTCCGGTTTTGCGCTACAGACGATGAGAAACATTCGACCGGAGAGACGCCATGAAAAAGCTCTGCCTTCTTGCAGCCCTTGCGAGCCTTGCGGCATGCACCACCGATATCCATGCGAAAGATGAGACGATCCGTCCGCCCAAGGTGCCGTTCGGGCATTATTCCTCGGTGGTTATCAAGCCGTTGGTGGTGGCGTATACGGAGGGGGATAGTTCGGATGCAGAAGCGGCCGAGCGTATCGGTGCAGAACTGAAGCAGTGCCTCGAGAAAGCGCTGCCGAGCAAGGGCGGAAGTTCACAGCTGATCATTGAGCCGAAAATCTCGGACTTGAAGAAGGTCAACACGTCGGAGCGTATTTTGATGGGCTCGCTGGCGGGCAGTTCGGCCGTGTTGCTGAACGTGAAATATACCGATGCCGCCACGCGTGCCGTGATCGCGGACCCGACCTTCTATGCTAAAACCGCGGCTATGAGCGGGGCATGGACTTTCGGTGGCACCGATAACGCCATGCTCACCCGCATCGCCACCACCGCATGCGATTACACGGTGAAGTATCGTTAGGCGTTCTGCGACGGGCTATAAATCGCGGCGGGCGCGATGCCGCCGTGCGCTTTGAGGAAGCGTTGCGCGCGGCCTTTATGTTTATACATGGCGCCACCTCTGCCCGAGGGGTGCGGAACGAACATCAGCGCAGTTTTTTGGCCAGCGATGGGCAGGGAATATCCGTCGATCGTTTCGTCACGCGTGATGCCAAGGTCCAGCCGCAGCAGGAGTTCGCCTAAGCGCCAGCCCCAACCTAAAATATGGGTGGGGGTGTGTGTGGCGAGCAGGTGCTGAAGCGCCGCCACGCTTGGCTGTAAGCGTTCGCGGCATGCGCGTTCGTCTTTCAGGAGTGCGGGGTTGAGAAACATGCGGGGTTTTTCCCCCACATATTCCTGCACAAAATTATAGAAGATGCAGCCGTTGAAAAAATCCTGGCGATGATGATTGATCTCGGCAACGGGGATTTCTGTCAGCAGATGCGCGGTTTTAGTGAGTGCCGTGTGGGTGTGCTGGTGCGTTTTCCAGTTTTCCATCACCATGCGGGCGAGCTCGCGATCTCCTGGCATGCCGGCGCCATAAAAACTCTCGCCCAGAATCAGCAAGCGCTGACGGGCCTGACCATAATGCCTGCCAATCCACGGTGTAAAACGGTAGGGCATATCTGCTTCACCGGTTGTTGGAGCGCACGGCCTAACCGTTCTAGTGAAGAGGCGTGGTGAAGAAGGGCTATTTTCCGGCTGCGGCGCTTTTGGCGATTTGCGGGGCAGCGAGCTTGCCGACCACATCCACCGGTTGGCCATTCTGCTTGCTGATACGCTCGTACTCGGCGCGGCGTTTGGCGTTCACGTCGGCCACGAGCGCTTCCACCTCGGCCGAGGATTGCACCGCTTTCACGTAGCCATCCGGTGTTTCGGCGACGGCACCATTGGCGCGCGCACTGTGTAGATCCAGCGCGAAGGCGGGCGCTGCGAACAACACGGCAGCGGGAATAATCGCCGTTAAGAATAGACGCATAAAAACTCCCTTAGAAAATATCCTTGTTCTGTTTGATCGATTGTTTCACGTCTTTCTCGATCGAGACTTTGACGTGCTGCTCGACCTTCACATTCAGGTTGATCTCGATTGGTTTTTCCGGCGCTTCGAGTTGCACGGTGGGGGTGCAGGCGGCGAGCACCAAGGCGGCGAGGAAGAGGGGGGATTTAGTCATGATTGCCCTGTTGGATAAAGCGTGCGGGGTCGTTTAGTAGGGTGATATTCTGACGCAGCAAGTTTAGCACGTCGCCACTTAAATGCACGGTTAATTTTATCGGGCGGCCATTTTCCACGGCGGGGTTGCTGCCTTCCACCTTCAGCTCGGCGCCGAGCGCGTGTGCGTCTTGCATCTCGAGCGCGAGGGCGAGCGTGGTGTAATGCAGGTTGCTGAGCACGTTGCGGGCGATGGAAAGCGCTGGGTTGTCGCCGGGGATTACTTCCGGCGAGAGGGTCAGCAGACCCGGTGCATCCGCCGCGAGGGTGCTTTTCTCGATGAAGAGATCGCCGCTGCGTGTGAGCCGTATCGGCAATGCGCCCGAGACATTCCCCGTGGCGGTTGCCTTGCCAGCTGCGAGGGTTTCCATCAGCGGCTGCAGTGCCACCTGCTTCACCTGCAGCGGCAGCCGGATGGGGGCATCACCGCCGAGCGGCAAGGTTGCCTCCGTCAGCGCGATGGTGCCGCCGCCCCAGGGTAGTGAAACGGCACGCAGGTGGAGTGTCGAAGCGGCTTTATCCGCAGGCAGGTAATGCAGCGTAAAATCGCCGTGATAGCTGTTATCCTTGCTGCTGAGGCTGCCCTCGATTTGAAGTTTCTCGCGCGTTGCCTCGAGCGTGCCGGTGGCAGAAAACGGCGGCAGATT
>CAZUOS010000132.1:0-1768 GCA_964621415.1 uncultured Azospirillum sp. | reverse complement strand
AGCAGCAGTATCAGCAGGGCCAAAAAAAGACGTTTCAGGATGCGTTTCATGCGGCGCGCTCCATCAGCGGGTGGGGTAGCCGCGTGAGCATCTCCTTCGGGCAGATGTGCCAGAACTGTCCGCGCACACGCGGCCAATCCGCCAGCAACGTGGCGGCTTGTGGCGAACCGGTCTCGGCATGGTGGGTCTCGAGATGGCTGCGTAGCTCCGCCTCCCAATACGGCGAGGCGAGGCGCTCCATCACCACCGTTTCGGGGTTGAGGCGGGTGGGGAGGGTGGCTTCGGGGTCGAACACATAGGCCATGCCGCCCGTCATGCCCGCTGCGAAGTTTTGTCCGACTTCGCCGAGGATGATGACGGTGCCGCCGGTCATGTATTCGCAGCCATTGCTGCCGCAGCCTTCGATCACGGCGATGGCGCCGGAATTGCGCACCGCAAAGCGCTCGCCTGCCTGGCCGTTCGCATAAAGCGCGCCGCTGGTTGCGCCATAAAGCACGGTGTTGCCAAGGATGGTGTTGGCTTCGGGCGCGAGGGTGCTGCCCACGCGTGGGCGCAGCACAAGCACCCCGCCGGAGAGGCCCTTGCCAACATAATCATTCGCCTCGCCATAGAGCACGATGCGGATGCCCGCAGCGAGGAACGCGCCGAGCGATTGCCCCGCCGAGCCGGTGAGCTGAAGGGTGATGCTTGCCGCAGGCAGCGGTTCGGCGCGCCGCGCCACCAGCGACGAAAGCTGCGCGCCAATGGTGCGCATGGTGTTGAACACCTCCGCTGTGAAGGTGATGGATTCGCCGCGCGCGAGCGCCGCTTTTGCCGCTGGCACCCAGGCCTGGTCGAGCGTTTCTGGCACTTCGTTGCGTGCGGTGAGGGTACAGTGGCGCGCGTGCGGCCCCGCGTCGGCCTGCGTCAGCAGCGTGTTGAGATCAAGCCCTGCGGTTTCCTCGCCGCCGCGATGCACCTGGTGCAACAGCTCGGTACGGCCGATCAGCGCATCCATGTTGCGCACGCCAAGCGCTGCCATCAGCATGCGCACTTCTTCGGCAATGAATGTCATCAGCCGGATGACTTTTTCGACCGATCCTTCGAATTTGCTGCGCAGCATTTCGTTTTGGGTGGTGATGCCGACAGGACAGGTATTGCTATGGCATTGGCGCACCATCAAGCACCCCATGGCGACGAGTGATGCAGTGCCGATGCCATATTCCTCGGCCCCTAGAATCGCGGCGATGATGATGTCGCGCCCGGTCTTTAGGCCGCCATCCGTCTGCAATATCACGCGGTGGCGCAAGCGGTTGAGGGTGAGCACCTGGTTCGCTTCGGCGAGGCCCATTTCCCACGGAATGCCCGCATGTTTAATGCTGCTCCAGGCGCTGGCGCCCGTGCCGCCATTATGCCCGGCGATGACGATTTTATCGGCCATCGCTTTCGCCACGCCACTCGCGATGGTGCCGATGCCGGCTTGTGCGACGAGCTTCACCGAGACGATGCAATCCGGGTTGATATGCTTGAGATCGTGGATGAGCTGCGCGAGGTCTTCGATCGAGTAAATATCGTGGTGCGGCGGGGGTGAAATCAGCATGACGCCAGGGGTGGAATGGCGGAGGCGCGCAATCTCAAGCGTTACCTTAAAGCCCGGAAGCTGGCCACCTTCGCCAGGTTTTGCACCTTGCGCCACTTTGATTTGCAGCTCGCGGGCGCTGTTTGCATATTCCGCCGTGACACCAAACCGGCCTGAGGCGATCTGCTTCACATACGAGTTGGCGTCCGT
>CAZUOS010000131.1:0-4927 GCA_964621415.1 uncultured Azospirillum sp. | reverse complement strand
ACAAACCGTTCGCCCGCGTTAGACAGCCAATTCGTATAGTTCACAACAGGCGACGAAGTAGGTAGCAACCCTGCGCCGATATGAAAGTCCACCATACCGCGGCTGTGCAACGAATACGATTTAATGCCCATGTAGTCTTGCGCCATGGCGTCCGCGAGTGAGACGGAGTTGTAGTCTTTTTCAATGCGAAACACACCGTGGTCAAGTTTTCGAATTTCAGCCAGAGCAGCCAAGGTCTTGTCGTTGTACCCCTGTACGTTTCCATCCACCATGGTTCTTCCCTGTACAAACGAAGGGCGTGCAATTAGTACAGCCTCGACTACAGCCAGGAGCATTAGTAGCAAAGGCAATCTATTTGCCGTAATCCAGCCTTGTTGAAACAACACCAAAACCAAAGTGGACAGCGATGTGATTCCGATAACCCGCCAGACATGGGCGAACCATATGGTTTCGGGCGGCGCTGCCAGCACAGCAAATAAGAGCAGGGCACTGGAAACCAGCACGCCAATGAATAGCAACCGTAAATTTACAGCTGTGGTAAGAACTAGATCCAGTGCCTTTGCGGCAAGCATCAACTCCAAAATGGTGATCCACAATGTGGACACTCTGAAATAAGGTGCGGCGAACCCCATGGCGGCGAAACGAAACACCGGGAAAAGAACATAAGCCACAAAGGCAATGACGCCAACAGCCAGCAATCTCCGGTCTCTTTGCGATCCGCTCCAAAGCTGTGGGATCAAAATTAACAAAGTAAAACCAAAGTAGAAACCGGGGCCTTCCAGGTAGTTGAAGTAACCCCGGTAAGCGTTGCCCACCCCAAACAAGTCTTTGTGAAACAACCCCCCGACTTGAGCCACGATGAGTTGCCAATCCGAAACAGCAACGCTTTTGTTTAGGATGCTCTGAACTAAGGACTGCCCTCCACTAACGCGAGAAGTGTCCATGAGCTGCAGCACCACAGGCACCAAATAGGGCGAGGCCAGCAAGTATCCGAGCGCAGCTAAAGGAAAGATCTTACGTATCCAGTCCAACGCCATAGACTGTGGTTTATCACTGCACGCTATGCACAACAAGCAAGAAAAAACGAGGAAAACGCCCAGTGATACGAAGAATGTGCCGAACAGTAGGGACAACGCGACCGCAATGGGTAGCGAAAGTGCGCCTCCAGGTCGGCGATGCTGAGCAATCGCCCACAAGACCAACGGGTAAAAAACGAAAGCTGTTGCTTCGCCATCCCATTGACCGTTGATCACTATGAATCCACAAAAAGAGTACGCGATTGCGCTTATGACTGCAGTTTCCCAGCGCTGAACAAAGTGGCGAATAAAAAATAAGAAAAAAATGCCGCCCAAGGCGAGTTTCGTTAGATAAACAAATATTCGTGCCTGCAGGACGATATTGGGTCCTGTGGACTGAACCAGCAAACTTGCCAAGTCGCCCATCAACGCCGTAGTAGGGCCTCCAAGACCAATTTGAAACGACCACCCCGTGAAACCCTCAGTAAGCATGGTCCTCGCAAGATACCAAGTGCCCGCAAACACTTGTTTGTAGCTGTCGCTGCCAATATCAAGGTATGCAAAAAAGAATTTTCCAGACAGGAACTCGGAGAAAATCAGAATGGATGCAATTAGCTGGCAACCCGCCAGTACGAGACAGAACTTGATCGGATCAGACTTCATGAATAAGAGCAGAAATCGACTGTGTGAGTGTGGGCGGGTAGACTAGGTCTGTTGGAGTCTGGCATTGCGATTATGCAAGCGCTTATGCTTCTTCTTGCGGTGTTTTCAGACGGGTACTATGAACACCTGGATGTAAGTGGTCTTGCAGAGTGTGGTGCCCCGAAACTTCCACATGGATGCTCGCTAAGAAATTCCGCTTTGGCCCATGCAATTAAAACGCTAACTTTCTTTTGGTCCGACGATGAAAGCTGTAATACTTGCTGGAGGGTTGGGTACTCGCATTTCAGAGGAAACCCATCTTAAGCCCAAGCCCATGATCGAGGTGGGTGGCATGCCAA
This sequence comes from uncultured Azospirillum sp., assembly GCA_964621415.1. Classification (GTDB taxonomy): domain Bacteria; phylum Pseudomonadota; class Alphaproteobacteria; order Rickettsiales; family UBA3002; genus QFOX01. Next base: position 2,910 of record CAZUOS010000131.1, on the reverse strand, counting down.
TCCTGTGGCACATCATGAAAATCTACTCCCATTACGGGATCAACGAATTTATCATCTGTTGTGGATACAAGGGTTACATCATCAAAGAGTATTTCGCCAACTACTTTCTGCACCTGTCGGACATCACCTTCGATTTGTCGACCAACAGCATGAAAGTACACCAGTTCAAAGCGGAGCCATGGAAAGTGACCCTGGTGGATACAGGGGCCGACACGATGACCGGGGGACGGCTCAAGCGCGTAGCCAACTATATTGATGACCACGAACCGTTTTGCTTCACTTATGGAGATGGCGTGGCGGATATTGATATCGCCAAGCAGTTGGCTTTCCACAAGGCGCACGGTAAGCTGGCCACCATCATGGCAACGTCGCCACCTGGCCGTTTTGGCGCCTTGGATATTCGCGATGATCGTGTGCAGACATTCATGGAAAAACCCAAGGGAGATGGTGGCCTGATCAACGGCGGGTTTTTCATTCTTTCCTCCAAGGTGCTCCACCTCATCGAAGGTGACCACACCATTTGGGAAAGCACGCCGCTGGAAACCTTGGCGACCCAAGGTGAGCTGATGGCCTACTCGCACGAGGGATTCTGGCAACCCATGGATACCTTGCGCGACAAAGTGCTCCTGGAAGAGCTGTGGACCAGCGGCAAAGCGCCATGGAAGTTCTGGCAATGAATCCAGCCTTCTGGTCGGGCAAGCGCGTCTTCCTGACCGGCCACACTGGATTCAAAGGCAGTTGGCTGGCCCTGTGGCTGCAGCAACTGGGTGCCACGGTGACCGGCTTCGCGCTGGCGCCACCCACGCAGCCCAGCCTGTTCGAGGTGGCCGGCGTAGCCAAGGGCATGCACTCCGTCTTGGGAGATGTGCGCGACCTGCCAGCACTGCAGCGCGCCATGCAGGAGGCCAAGCCCGACATCGTCATCCACATGGCGGCCCAGGCCCTGGTGCGCCAGTCCTACGACACGCCGGTGGATACCTACGCCACCAACGTCATGGGCACTGTCCACCTGCTGGAAGCCGTGCGCCAGACCCCCGGCGTGCGCGCGGTGGTCAACGTCACCACCGACAAGTGCTACGAAAACAAGGAATGGGTCTGGGGCTACCGTGAGAACGAACCCATGGGCGGCTTCGACCCCTACAGCAACAGCAAGGGCTGCTCCGAACTGGTCAGCGCAGCCTACCGCTCCTCCTTCTTCAACCCGGCTGACCACGCCCGCCACGGCGTGGCGCTGGCCACGGCCCGCGCCGGCAATGTGATCGGCGGTGGCGACTGGGCCAAAGACCGGCTGATCCCCGACATCCTGGCCGCCTTTGCAGCCGGCAAACAGGTTCCCATCCGCAACCCGCATGCCACCCGCCCCTGGCAGCACGTGCTGGAGCCGTTGCGTGGCTACCTGACGCTGGCCGAACACCTCTACACGGACGGCCCGGCCTTCGCCGAAGGCTGGAACTTCGGCCCGAACGGCGACGACGCCAAGCCAGTAGAGTGGATCGTCCGGCAACTGGCCCGGCGCTGGGGTCAGGGTGCCAGCTGGCAGATCGATGCCGGCAACCACCCGCACGAGGCCAACTACCTCAAGCTCGACATTTCCAAGGCGGGCCAACGCCTGCACTGGCAGCCCGCGCTGCGCCTGAACGACGCGCTGGGCCTGATTGTGGACTGGGCCCGCGCGCGGCAAGCCGGCGCCGACATGCATACCGTGACATTGGGCCAGATTGCGGCCTACCAGGCGCTAGCATTGGCATCCAGCCCCGACTGATTTCCGAACCAACATCCGTATGCAAAACGCCAAGACCCAGGCCCTGCGCACGCAGATCGCCCAGCTCGTTGAAGAGTACGCCGCCATTGCGCTGGCACCCGACCTGTTCCTGCCCGGCGGCTCCGTAGTGCCGCCCTCTGGCAAGCTGCTGGACGCGGCCGAACTCAAGTACATGGTGGACGCTTCGCTGGACGGCTGGCTGACTACCGGGCGCTTCAACACCGAGTTCGAGAAGAAACTGGCCGCCTTCATCGGCGTCAAGCACCTGATCACCGTCAATTCCGGATCGTCGGCCAACCTGGTGGCCTTCAGCACGCTCACATCCCCCAAACTGGGCGATCGCGCCATCCAGCAGGGTGACGAAGTGATTGGCGTGGCCGCGGGCTTCCCGACCACGGTCAACCCCATCCTCCAGTTCGGCGCCGTGCCGGTGTTTGTGGACGTGGACCGCCTGACGCACAACATCGACGCCGACAAGATCGAGGCCGCCATCGGCCCCAAGACCAAGGCCATCATGCTGGCCCACTCGCTGGGCAACCCGTTCAACCTGGATGTGGTCACCGCCCTGTGCAAGAAATACAAGCTGTGGCTGGTGGAAGACTGCTGCGACGCGCTGGGCAGCACCTACCGCGGCCAGATGGTCGGCACCTTTGGCGACATTGCCACTTTGAGTTTCTACCCCGCCCACCACATCACCATGGGCGAAGGCGGCGCGGTGTTCACCAACCACGACGAACTGAAGACCATCGCCGAGAGCTTCCGCGACTGGGGCCGTGACTGCTACTGCGCACCCGGCAAGGACAACACCTGTGGCAAACGCTTTGACCAGCAGCTGGGCACCCTGCCCCATGGCTACGACCACAAGTACACCTACAGCCACCTGGGCTACAACCTCAAGATCACCGACATGCAGGCCGCCGTCGGGCACGCGCAGCTCTCGAAGCTCGACGGCTTCGGCGACGCCCGCCGGGCCAACTGGCGCTTCCTCCGCGAGGCCCTCGCCGACCTCGACGACGTCTTCGTGCTCCCCGAGCCCACCGCGGGGAGCGACCCGAGCTGGTTCGGCTTCATGCTCACGGTGAAGCCCGGCGCGCCCTTCACCCGCGACGAGGCCGTCGCCCACCTCGAGTCGAAGCGGATCCAGACAC
>CAZUOS010000130.1:0-5000 GCA_964621415.1 uncultured Azospirillum sp. | reverse complement strand
CGCCATCAACGCCCTCTCTCCTGGGCGCAGGAACTCCCTCTCGCTCGCCCCGAGCCAACGCTGGATGCCCTCACGGCCCCAACCACACTGCCCGTGTTGCTTCGCGTTACGCGTGCGCCGCAACCGTAGCCAAATAGTTACAAAATCGTTACTATCCACATTCTTGAGAATGTGTAGCAGTATTTTCCTTGCACCAAGCTCAACCGAAGATAGTATAAACAAAATCATCCAAGAATGGCGACCCACGCCATCTCACGCACCGGAGGAACCCATGACCAACCCACTGCACCGCCTCACCATCCGCAACCGCCTGCTGGTGATTCTTGCCACCTTCCTGCTGCCGATTTTCGTGCTCTCCTACCAACTAAACCAACGCGCGACGGAAGCGATCACCTTCGCCGAGCAGGAACAGCGCGGGGTGGTGATGGTGAAGCCCATGCTACCGCTGTTTAATGCTATTGCGGATCATGAGCTGGCGCAGTTGATGGTGGAAACAGGCAATAAATCCGCCGAGGGCGAGCTGGAAAGCACCGCCGCCGACGCCGAAAAAATCATCGCTCAGCTAGCAGCGGCCAACGCAGCCGTGGGCGAAGCGTTGGATTTTACCCCCGAAGGGCTTAAAAAACATAAGCAGCGCGAAGTAACAGTCGAAAACCTGCAAAAGAAATGGCAAGCCCTGCGCGCCTTGCCGAGCCATAACGCACAGGCTTACGCCGAGATTTATAATGACATCACCACCATGCTTAAACATGCGGGCGATAGCTCGGGCCTGATTCTTGATGGCGACCTCGACACCTACTACCTGGTGGACGCTAACTTCAATGCCATGCCTGGTATCTATAACAAGCTGACCGAGGCCAAAGCCAAAGGCTATGTCGCACTTCATCGTGGCAATGGCGTGGCCGATAGCGAAAGCGTCGGCAAGCTGGCTGCCCTCACCGAAGTGATCGAGGGCGAGCTGTTCCCCCACGTAAACAGCAGCGTCGAAACCGCCATCAAGGAAGATGCAAACTTCAACGGCCAGAACGAAACGCTGCAAAACAAAACCGCTAAGCAATATGCCACCTACCAAACGTCCGAAAAACAAGCGCTGAATGCGTTGCATACCCTCACCAGCCGCACCCCCATCAGCGCCGATGACTACAAAACCGCGCTCGACGCCGCGCATGACGGCACCGCCGATATCGCCGAGAGCACGCTCGATGCATTGTCGGACATGCTGCACGAGCGGATCGAGGGGCTGCAATCGAAGCGGATGCAGATTCTGGGCGGCACGTTTGCCATGCTGGCGGTGAGCTTCCTGCTGTTTCTCATCGTCTCAAACAGCATCTCGAAACCCATACGGCAAGTGCAACGCACGCTCGCGGCCATTGCCGAGGGCGATACGGATATGGACATTCCTGCAAGCCAAGGGAAGGATGAAATCAGCCAGCTTTATAGCGCCGCCGAAGCGCTGCGTGGCAATGTCGAGCAGGCCTATCGCCTGAAAGGTATGGTCGACGACATGCCCACCGCCGTGATGACGGTAGACGTGACCGACAACCTCAAGATCAACTATTTCAACAAAGCCTCGCAAGCGTTGATGAAGGGAATCGAAGCCCATCTGCCGATACGCGTCGACCAGATGATGGGGCAATCCATCGACATCTTCCACAAAAACCCTGCCCACCAGCGCCGCATTCTGGCCGATGCCAAGAACCTGCCGCACACCGCCAATATCCGCGTGGCGGGCGAGGTCATCAGCCTCACGATCGGGGCCATCTTTAACCGCAAGCGCGACTATATCGGCGCCATGCTCACCTGGGAAAAAATCACTCAACGTGCGCAACTGGCCGATAATTTCGAGGTGACGGTGAAATCGGTCGTGACCGAAGTCTCGGCCTCTGCCGATCAAATGCGCAGCAACGCCGAACGGCTAAGCACGCTCGCGAACGAAACCAAAGCCAACTCCGGCGTGGTCTCCTCTTCCGCCACCGAAGCCGCGCAAACGGCCAACCAGGTCGCCGCCGCGGCCGAGGAATTAACTGCCTCCATCGGTGAAATCAGCGCCCAGGTGCAAAAATCCAGCAGCGTCGCCGGGCAAGCCAGCGCGCAGGCCAACAGCATCAGCCAATCCATGCACACGCTGGTCGATAAGTCGAACCGCGTGGGCGAGGTCATTCAGTTCATCACCAACATTGCCAGCCAAATTAACCTGCTGGCGCTGAACGCCACCATCGAATCTGCCCGCGCGGGCGAGGCGGGTCGCGGCTTTGCCGTGGTCGCCAGCGAGGTCAAAAACCTCGCCAACCAAACCGCGAAGGCAACCGAGGAAATCGTCCAACAAGTGCAATCCATGCAGGACGCCACGCATGAAGCGGTGGAGGCCGTCGGCCAGATCATCAACATCATCGGGGAGATCAGCGCCAACACCGCGAGCGTCGCCGCTGCGGTGGAGGAACAAAGCGCCGCCACCAACGAAATCACCCGCAACATCACCCACACGGCGGCGGGAACCAACGAAATCTCGCGCAGCATCACCTCGGTCGAGCGCGGGGCAGACGAAACCGGCAGCTCCTCGCGCGAGGTACTGGATTCCGCCAAAATACTCAGCCAGCACGCCGCCACCCTCAACCAGAAAGTGGAAGAGTTCCTGCATATGGTGCGTAATTCCTAGTCGCATTTTCGCGCTGGAAGTATGGGAGTCCTCTGTGTTACTAACGCACAAATGTGGACTCCCCTACTCACCATTGGCCTGCTGCTTGTCTCGAATCTCTTCATGACCTTCGCCTGGTATGGTCATCTCAAGTTTCGCGATTCACCGCTGCTGCTCGTTATTTTCGTCAGTTGGGGCATTGCCTTGCTGGAATACTGCTTCCAGGTGCCCGCAAACCGCTATGGTTATGGCTACTTTTCTGCCGCGCAATTAAAAGCCATTCAGGAAATCATCACACTCGTGGTGTTTGCGATCTTCTCGATGTTCTATCTGGGCGAAACGCTGCGCTGGAACCATCTGGTGGGTTTTGCCTTACTGGTCGCCGCAGCGTTCTTCATCTTCCGCAAATAACCGTTGCGAGCGCCCGCGCCACATGGCATGGATGAGCACGCAAAGGAGCCGTTATGCCGATTCTTCATGTTCACATGCTCGAAGGCCGCGATATCGAGAAAAAACGCCTGCTGGTGAAGCGCCTGACCGATGTCATCTGCGACACGCTCGGCAGCAAGCCCGAGAAAGTCCGCGTCATCCTCTCGGACATGCAGCATCATGATTATTCCGTCGGCGGTGTGCTATATTGCGACGAGGCGAAGGGATGAGCCTTTCCACCCCGCCGCTGCTCCCCTCTGGGTTGATGGATGTGCTGCCGCCCTTGGCTGCGGCCGAGTTTCGCCTCATCCACCATTTTCTCAAAACCTTCATGGCGTTTGATTATGCGCCGGTGATCCCGCCGCTGGCGGAATATGCCGCGTCACTCCTCGCCGGCCAGGGGGAAGCCACCAGCCACCACGTGTTCCGCCTGAACGACCCGCTCGCGCCGCAACAGCTCGGTATCCGTGCCGATATCACCGGCCAGGTGGCGCGCATCGCCAGCCACGCACTCGCCGCTGCACCGCGCCCGCTGCGCCTGTGCTATGCGGGCTACACGCTACGCACCGCGCCCGAAGCGCTCAAAACACGTCGCCAACATACGCAAGTCGGCATCGAGCGGTTCGGCCCCGCCTCGGCCAATGCCACGGCCGAGGTGCTCGCCATCGCCACCCATGCACTCGCGGTGTGTGGGGTCGAGGGCGTCACGATCGATCTGCATTATCCTTCTGCGATGGAAGCCCTGCTCGTGGCACAGCCACCGCATGCCCACGCCCGCATCCGCGACGCCGTGCGCATGAAAGACGTGGCCGAGCTGCGCCGCCTGGGCGCGGCCGATGCCGCCGCCATCATCGAATGCACCGGCGACGCTGCCACCAGCCTCTCGGCCCTGCACGCGCTGGCCCTGCCTGCGCTCGCCCCGGCGCTTGCAGCGGTGGAACAGCTGGTCGCCGCCCTCCGCACGCAGCAAATTGCGGCCACGCTCAGCCTCGACCTGCTCGATCTCTCGGGCTATGGTTATTATACCGGCGTTGGCTACGCGATGTACTGGAACCAAACCCGCATCGAGGCCGGGCGTGGCGGCTGCTACCGCACCGAGCGTGGCGAGGAAGCCGTAGGCTTCACCCTCTACATCAACGAATTGCTCGACCACCTGCCTGCCGAGGCCTCTGCCCCGCGCCAAACCATCCCCTATGGCACGCCGACATCTGTCGCCGCCGCGCTCCACGCGCAAGGGGTGGTGACGGTGTTTGGGGAATAGCAGTAAGCGCTTTTTTATAGCTAACTATACGTGGCCAGTGCTGCCTTCACCGCCGCGAGCGCCGCCTCGAGCTTGTCGCCATCCGGCCCGCCGCCTTGGGCGAAGTCGGGGCGTCCACCACCCCCCTTACCGCCGACTGCTTCCACCGCGGCTTTCACAAGACTCGGCGCCTCGACCTTGCCGGAAAGATCTTTGCCCACAGCCACAATCACCGAGGCCTTGCCCTCGCTCGAGGCCAGCAGCACCGAAACCGCATCGGCATATTTCTGCTGCATCCCATTCGCGAGATCGCGCAGCGATTTTGCATCCAGCTCGCCGAAAATCTTTGCCGCAAGCTTCACACTACCCACCGTCTCCGGCGTGATTTCCGCAGCCCCACCACTGCCACCCATGGCCAGCTGCTTTTTGGCTTCGCTGAGCTGTTTCTCGAGCTTTTTCTTCTCCTCCGCCAGCGCCGCGACTTTCGCCTCGATCTCCTCCGGCTTCGCTTTGAGCAGCGCCGCCAGCTCCTTCACCAGCGACTCCTGCGCATTCGCATAGGCATAGGCACCATCGCGCGTCACCGCTTCGATCCGCCGCACGCCCGCCGCCACCGCACCTTCGCTGATGATCTTGAACGCGCCAATATCGCCCGTGTGATGCGCATGCGTGCCACCGCAAAGCTCGATGGAGTAC
>CAZUOS010000129.1:0-5003 GCA_964621415.1 uncultured Azospirillum sp. | reverse complement strand
CGTCACCGCCCGATTGTGCTGTGGAAAGGTTCAGATCAACGTTCACCGCCGCCGCAGAAGTGAAGTAATAGATGAAATCTACGCCCGTGCCTCCGACAATCGTATCCGCTCCACTGCCTCCGATATATTCGTTCCAACCATCTCCACCGATGAGCAGGTCGTTACCATCGCCACCCCAGATCGTGTCGGTTCCTGCGCCGCCATCAATGGTATCATCGCCGGCACCACCAACAAGGCTGTCATTGCCAGAATTACCTATAATCAGGTTTGCACCAGCGTCCCCTTGCAGCGTATCGTTAAAGGCGGACCCGCATATATTTTCGATGTTGCGCAGCACGTCGCCATTTGCATCACCACCGGATTGAGCTGTAGTTAACGCAAGGTTTATGTTCACAGCAGCTATGCTGTTCTGGTAGTTCACCGCGTCAATGCCAATACCTCCGTCAAGCGTATCCGCACCCGTACCGCCCTCAAGAGTATCGTTCCCCATTCCGCCTGTAATTGAGTCATTGCCAGCAAACCCATGCAAGTCCATGCCAGAGTCATTTGCTAGAATCGTGTCGTTGTAGTTTGATCCATAAACAGTCTCAACATTGCTGAGAACATCCCCTGCAGCATAGCCACCACTATTGACGTTCGTCTTTAGATTCAGCGATACACTAGCCGTTGAGTATTCATAGCTGACAATATCGAGACCGTTGCCACCATCTAATGTATCAATCCCTAGCCCCGCGATCAGGTAATCATTGCCATACAAACCCTGAATGGAACTACCCGTAGCACCTGCCGTCAGGCGGTCATCGTACGCAGAACCAATCAATACCTCAAAACCAGATAAAACGTCGCCTTGCGCATCACCGCCTGATTGTGCCGTGGTCAGCCCAAGGCTTACAGACACACCCGCACCAGAACTTGCATAGCTCACGGTATCGATGCCTGCGCTGCCATCCAGCGTATCTGCACCCGCTCCACCCATCAGTGTGTTCGCATTTGCATCTCCACGGAGGATATCATTGTAGGCGGAGCCAATGAGTGTTTCGATGTTCAGAAGGACGTCGCCCTGCGCATCACCGCCCGACTGTGCCGTGGTCAGGCCTAGATTGACATTCACCGCGCCCCCCGAAGTTGCATAGGAGACTACGTCTGTTCCCGCGCCACCATCCATATAATCGGCGCCACCGCCACCAATCAGCGTATCGTTCCCGGAATCTCCGCTGAAGCCATTGTCGGCCGCATTGCCTACAATCAAATCATCAAACCCCGAACCCCATACCCGGTTAATGTTCACAAGCACGTCACCCTGTGCCGTTCCACCGGATTGTGCCGTGGTGAGGTTCAGGTTGACGCTGATCGCCGCTGCAGAGTCAAAATAGTAGGCGACATTAATCACACTAGCCCCGGCTGCTCCCTGAAGCGTGTCCGCCCCGAGGCCTCCAACAAAGCCATTCATGCCGTCACCACCAATCAGCAGATCATTACCAGCACCGCCAAACAGGTCGTCATTGCCAGCGCCACCGTCGAGCGTATCGTTGCCATCGGCGCCTTCCAGCCTGTCATTGCCGCCATTGCCGTAGAGCGTGTTGTTGGATGCATCTCCAATCAATGTATCGTTGAAGTTCGAACCATCGAGCGCTTGAATATTGATCAGCGTATCGCCGGTTGCTTCTCCGCCGCTATAGGTTGCCGTTGCCAGATTTGCGCTCACCCCGACGGTACTGGTTAACCAGGAAGCGCCATTGTAACCCGCGCCACCATCCAGCACATCGGCTCCCGCTCCTCCGTTCAGCCAATCATCGCCAAGGCCACCATAAAGCGTGTCTGCCCCATCATTGCCTTGAAGCGCGTCATTTCCACCGGCGCCATCGATGATGTTATTCTTTGCATCACCATACAGAATGTCTTTAAAGCTAGATCCGGTGATATTTTCAATATTAGCAATAATGTCGCCAACGGCATCGCCGCCTGCCCAGGGCGCAGCAGGTTGCGCGGTCGTAATCGCCAACCCAACCCAAACACCAGCGTTCGAGCTTGCATAGCTCAACGTATCGATGCCCGCGCCGCCATCGAGCGTATCTGCGCCCGCATCACCGTATATGGTGTCGTCTCCACCATTCCCGGCTAAGAAGTTGACGTCCGCATTGCCGCTCAGCACGTCGTTCTGTTGGCTACCATACACATTGTTGAAGCCACTGAGGGAATCCCCTTCGGCATCGCCTCCGGATTGTGCTGTCGCAAGCCCAAGATTGACATTAATCGCAGCAGCAGAAGTTTCATAACTCACGGTGTTTATTCCTGCACCGCCGATGAGTACGTCGGCACCCGCACCGCCAGAGAGGGTGTCATTCCCTGCACCCCCGTCGAGCGTGTCGGCCTGCGCACTTCCCGTCAGTATGTCGCTATACGCAGACCCAATCACGCGTTCTATATTGTAAAGCTCATCGCCCTGTGCATACCCGCCAGATTGCAGCGTCGGGGTACTGAGGTTCACACGCACTGCCGCGTTGGAACCCGCATAGCTCACTGTATCGATGCCTGCGCTACCATCGATCGTGTCGTTGCCCAGATCACCATAGATCGTATCGTTGCCACCTAGGCTGTTAAAGTAATTGTTCCCAGATGTGCCCCAAAAGCTATCATCATAAGCACTGCCCACTGCATATGCAATGTTGTTGAGAACATCCCCTTGTGCATCACCACCAGACTGAGCAACCGTGCTCGACAGGTTTATGCTAACCGCTGCCGATGATGTGTCGTAACGCACCATGTTGATACCGCTGTTGCCATCCAACCAGTCCGCTCCCGCACCGCCAATCAGTGTGTCGTCTCCGCCACCGCCAAACAGCCCGTCATTTCCAGCGTCACCCACCAGCAGGTTATTTTCAGCCCCACCCGTTAACGTGTCTCCATAGATCGTACCAATCAGGCTCTGGATATTGTACAAGGTATCGCCCTGTGCATAGCCTCCTACCTGTGTGGCTGTGCTGCCTAAGGTAACATTTACTGCTGCCGTCGAGCGGATATAGCTTAGCGTATTCACGCCGGCACCGCCATCAATCAGATCGCCGCCTGCATCGCCGTATATGGTGTCGTCTCCACCATTACCCGCTAAGAAGTTGACATCCGCATTGCCGCTCAGCACGTCGTTTTGTTGACTACCATAGAGGTTGTTAAAGCCGCTGAGAGAGTCTCCTTCGGCATCGCCTCCGGATTGTGCTGTCGCAAGCCCAAGATTGACATTAATCGCAGCAGCAGAAGTTTCATAACTCACGGTGTTTATTCCTGCACCGCCGATGAGTACGTCGGCACCCGCACCGCCAGAGAGGGTGTCATTCCCTGCACCGCCATCCAGCGTATCGTTGCCGGCGTCTCCGTTGATCACGTTATTGCCGCTATTGCCGGTAAGTACGTTATTCAGCGCATTCCCTGTTGCTTTGCTGTTGAGACCACCCAGCAACACCATGTTCTCGAGGTTCGCGCCAAGAACATAGCTGGCCAGGGAACTATAAACTGTATCCGTTCCTTCGTTCGCATTTTCGATGATCACATCGCCCGATGTATCGACCCAATAGGAGTCGTCGCCCGCAGCGCCGATGAGCGTATCGGCGCCACCGTTCCCATCGAGATTATTATTCGCTGCATTGCCCACAATCACATCACCAAACGCCGAGCCGATAACATGCTCGATGTTTGTCAGAAGATCACCCTGGGCATCGCCGCCCGATTGAGCGGTCGTCAAGCTCAGGTTCACATTCACTGCGGTGGCAGACCCTGCATAGCTCACCGTATCAAGCCCAACCCCACCATCAATGATATCGGCGCCGTAGCCGCCCTCGATCGTGTCGTTGCCATCGCCACCTTTGAGCAGATCGATGCCTACACCACCGCTGAGCGAGTCATCGCCCATACCGCCAGCGAGCGTATCATTCCCACCGCCGCCAACCAGCGTATCGTTCGCCACGCTGCCGGTGATGCTGTCGTTATAATCGGTACCAATCACTGCCTCGAAGTTACGCACGATGAGGTTTGCCGCACCGCCACCCGTGGTATTAGTCGAAAGATCAAGCGTAATGCCTGAAGCAACGTTGAGGAAGGTGATTTGATCCTGACCCGCGCCGCCATCCATCAGCACCGCGCTGCCTCCGCCATCGATGACATCATTCCCATCGCCGCCATAGACACTATCATTCCCGGCACCGCCGATCAGCGTATCATCGCCCGCGCCACCGATCAGTACGTCGTTTCCATCATCACCGTGGATGACATCATTCCCAGCACCGCCATCTAGCACGTCATCGCCTGTGCCGCCGACGATCACATCATTGCCGTCTCCGCCCGTGACGCTGTCGTTGCCTGCGCCTGCATCCAGCCAGTCGTGCCCTGCATCGCCACTGATGGTATCGTTACCGTCGCCACCCAGAATGGCGTCATCGCCCGCGCCACCAAGGAAGCTGTCATTGCCATCGCCCCCGAGCATGACATCGTCGCCATTGCCGCCATTATGGGTGTCGTTGCCATCACCACCAAAGAGCCAATCGTTGCCATCGCCGCCAATGAGATTATCGTTCCCACCGTTGCCGATCAGAACATCGTCCCCCGATTTGCCATTGATGGTTTCGTCCCAATAGGCGCCGACCAGCAGGTCATCGCCGAATTTCTTCACCGCCACATCGGAAATCGCCGTCGTCGCCACTGCCAAACGTTGCGCATAGGATGCGCCATAGAGCACGCTGCCCGCCGTGTAATTGGTGCTATCGCCCGCCACCCGGGTCGAGACAACCGTACCACCAATTTCGATATCCTGAATCGCATGGCCCGCGATGGTACTATAGACAATCTTTGCGCCATTAATCAGGCTTTCGTAGGTGCCTGGCATTCCCGCAATATCATTGCCAAACGGATGCGCCGCTGCCTGATCCTCGGCATCCTGAACTGCATATTGCAGCCCGGTGAAATCCGTCCCGTCGATATTCCCCGGCGTCGCCAACTTATAGACCGAATATTTG